>JASHVE010000289.1 GCA_030039675.1 Acidobacteriaceae bacterium
AGGTGTCGCAGACGGCCGCCAACGATGGCGTGCGCTGGGATAAAGTGGCGTCGATTCAGGCAGCGCTGGCCGCAGGCACCTACTCCGTGCCTGCGTCGGCTGTGGCCTCGAAGGTGATCGACTCCATGATAACCGGACGCTGACTCCCTTCTGATCGGGCAATCGAACCGGAAATCCGGCATGCACGGGTGAGGTGTGTTTGCGCGTTTGCGTTGTCGCCCCTGGAAGCGCCGGCGAAAGCGGGAGGATGGACAGGCTATGCAGGTTACGGTGCTGCGGCCGGCGCGGCCGGAGTTGAAAGAGCTGGTGGTGGAGGCTTCGAAGGCCCTGGCGCGTCTTGACGCAGAGCGGCTGGAGGAGCTGGCTCTCTGCTGCCAGGCGCTCAATCGCGACCTGACGCCGGGGGCCTCCAAAGAGCGCGAGGCGTTGCGGGAACAGGCGCGTGCTGCGGCCAACGATATGGACCTCTTCGCGCGCGTTCTTGACGCAACGCGAGCCAATCTGCGGGTGATGCAACGGCTGCACGCGTTGCGCCCGGGACGGCTGGAGTACCGGCCATGGGAAACGACGGAGCACGGGCGTGGGAACGATTAACTCGGCCTTCGACATCATGACCGGCGCGCTTGACGCCGATCAGTCGGCGCTCAATGTCGTAGCCAACAACGTGGCCAACGCCAACACTCCCGGCTATACCGACGAGGTGCCCGACTGGCAGCAGAATCCTCCCATCACCATCAACGGAGTGCAAAACGGCAACGGCGTCACAGAGACGGGCGCAACATCGCAACGCGACCGCGTGCTGGAGGAACGGCTCGACCAGCAGCAGCAGCTGGCTTCGGCATCGGGCGCGCGGCTGACTGCGCTCAACACGATGCAGGCTCTGTTCACGCCGGACTCCGGCTCGTCGAGCTCAACGGCCGGCGACATCGGCGCCGACATCACCAGCTTCTTTAACTCGTTCGCCTCGCTCGAAGCGAATCCGACCGATAACGCCCTGCGCCAGAACGTGCTTTCGACGGCATCTACGCTGGCGGGCGATATCTCGAACGCCGCGGCCAGCCTGAACACGCAGCGTGCGGCTCTCGATCAGGAGGCTGCCGGCGTCGCGAGCCAGGTAAATTCGCTCACCAGCGATCTGGCGCAGCTCAATCTGGAGATTCAGTCGGCGTCACCGCACAGCGATGCGGGCACACTCGAAGACCAGCGCCAGCAAGACCTGAGCCAGCTTTCGCAACTGATCGGCGTCAACCAGATCACGACGGAAAACAACGGCCTCTCGATTACTACGACTTCGGGCCAATTGCTGGTATCGGAAGGGCAGAGCTTTCAGTTGACGACCGGCACCGTGAACGGCGTCACGCATTTTTTTCTTGGCGGCACAGACATCACTTCACAGCTGGCCTCAGGCGGCGGAGAACTGGGCGGGTATCTGACGGCACGCGACACCGATATTCCCAACACGCTCAATTCGCTCGACCAGCTCGCCTACGGCATCTCCACGCAGGTGAATGCACTCAACAACGCGGGCACCGATCTGGATGGGGACAACGGCAACGCAGGGGACATCTTTGCCGAGCCAACACAGGTTTCTGGGAGTGCAACGGCGATGAGCGTGGTGATGACCGATCCGAACCACATTGCCGCGGCTGCGCTGGGCGCGGGAACGGGCGACAACACGAATGCAACCGCGATGGCGAACCTCGCCAACCAGGCGATCGCCGGCGGACAGACGCCCACCGATGCCTATTCGAACTTTGTCACCACGCTGGGCTCAACTGTGTCGCAGGTGCAGGCAGAAAACACGGCGCAGAACGCATCGGTTACGCAGCTACAAACGCAGAATGATGCGCTTTCCAGCGTGAATCTGAACGACGAAGCGTCTTCGATGACCGTGCTCGAGCGCAGCTATCAGGCAGGTTCGCAGGTCTTCGCCATGCTGAATACGGTGATGGCCGCCGCGTTGAACCTGGGCGATCAGACGGCGGTCTCCTGATTGCGCGGTGGGCGCAAACACTCGTGCTCACGAAGACAACGCCGATAGAGTAAGAGGGCCGATAGAGCAAGAAGAAAGAAGAACGCGATGCGGGTGGACCCCAATTACCTTACGAATCTGGCCAGTTCGCTCGATCAGGTGCAGAGCAATGAACAGCAGCTGACCGAGGAGCTTTCGAGCGGGGTGCGCGTGACGTCGCTCAGCGTCGACCCGCTGGCATCGGGCGAGAACGTGCTGCTGCTCAACCAGATTCAGCAGGACGATTCGTTTACGCAGACGTCGAGCCTGGTGACGGGACAACTGCAGGTAGCGGATTCGGCGCTGGGCAGCGTCGTGACGCAGTTGACGCAAGCCGTCTCGCTGGCCACCAGCGCCAACAACGGCACCATGGACGCAAGCGACGTGCAGTCGGTCGGCAACCAGCTTGCAGGTATTCTCGACGAGGTGGTGTCTTTGGCCAACAGCAGCTACCAGGGCCAGTACATCTTTGCCGGCGGGCAAACCTCGACTGCGCCATTCTCCATTTCGAATGCGACCTCACCCGCCGTGACAACGTACAACGGCGACAATGACGTCAACTATCTCGAGATGCCGAACGGGCAGAAGATTCAGCTGAACGTGCCGGGCAGCCAGATTTTTCTGGGTTCAGGCACGAACAATGTTTTTGACGCGCTGAACAATCTCATCGCCGATTACTCAAGCGGCACGGTTAATACACAGCAGGCGGCGAGCGACACAGAGGCACTGAACACAGCTCTCAATTATCTTTCGCAGCAGCGCGTCACGATCGACAACTCTATCACTCGGTTGACGGCTGCGTCGGATTCCACCAGCAGCGAGGAGACACAACTGACTGCCGCGCAGACCAACCTGATGCAGGCCGATGTGGCGCAGGTTTCCACGCAGCTTTCGCTCGCCGAGACGCAGCAGACGGCACTTGAAGATGTGATCGCGCAATTGAGCTCGACGCAGAACGATCTGTTCAGCAAGCTGCCTGCGTAGTTATTTCGAGCGCCTTGAACGCACTATACTGAGTGCGAAGGGAATTTTTTTGCTCGCCTCGCTCCGTTTCCTCTGGAATGCAACCCGCGGCCACAGGCTGGCTCCATGGCGCAGCGACTATCTGCGCTGGCGGATCGAAACTTTCTCCGGCAAACGCGCGGAGACGCTGACAGCGGCAAGTGTGCTGGCTTTTCTATGGGCCACGCGCTGGGAGATCCTGAGCTTTCTTGCCTGGACGAACCGGCTGGAGCGCGAGACCCGCAAGAGCGCATGACGCCAGCCCGGAACGCGCGTCTCACTCTGAGAGGACCGCTTATTCTCAGCGTCGGAGTGATTTCCCGGATGCGCTCCGCTGTTTCCTGTCTGGTTGCATTGCTGGTTATCTTTTTCCTCTGCGCGGACGCAGCGTCTGCGCAAAACCCTCCATCGCCGAAGAACCTTCCGCCCGTTGAGCCGCCCAAGCCGATACCGAGCAGACAGGGCTCCACGCCTACGATTCGCGTCACCACCACGGAAGTGCTGGTGCCTACGCTCGTGGAGAAGAGAGACGGCGGCATCCTTTACGGACTGAAACCAAACGATTTTGTCCTTGAAGACAATGGCGTGCGGCAGAGGATTCGCGTGCAGGAAGAGCTGGACACCGCGCCCGTGGCGTTGGTTGTGGCCGTCGAAGAAGGCGGCGCCAGCGTGCTCGAGTTCGACAAGCTGGCCAAGCTCGGACCGCTGCTCGATCTGTTTCTCTCCGATTCGCGCAGCCGCGTGGCGCTGGTCGGCTTCGATTCCACGCAGCATCTGCTCGAAGACTATACGCATGCGGGCGATGAGGTGAACCGCGACCTGATGAATCTCCAGCCGGGCGACGGCGGCGCGGCGATCCTCGATACGATCAGCTACTCGGTCAATCTGCTGCAGTCGCAGCCGAAGGAGTATCGGCGCGTATTGCTACTCATCAGCGAAGAGCGTGACCATGGGAGCAAACACACGAAGGCCGAAAAACTGATCCGGCAAATTGGCGAATCGGACGTGCTGGTGCTCAGCGTCGCGTTTTCGCCGTTGCGCGCCGAGTTCGCTCACGATGTAAAGGACTCAGGCGATGACCGTACGATGAACATGGTGTCGGCTTTGGCCGCGCTGGTAAAGGCCTTCAAGAAAAACGTGACGAAGGAGATCGCGCAGATGAGCGGCGGGGAGTACACCACCTTCACCGGCGATAAGAGATTCGAGGCCCGCGTAGTGGATGCAGCCAAGCACATGCGCAACCGCTATCTGATCACCTTCGGCCCGTCCGATCCGACACCGGGGCTGCACACGATCCGCGTACGGACGGCGCAGGATTACGGAGCCCGCATCGTAGCGCGCGCCGACTACTGGCTTGACCCGGGGCAGTAGGTGAAGGGCGACCCCAACGCTTCATTTGTCAGTGACTTCGTAGCGCGCCACCATGCCAGCCAGCATGTGGTCGCTGATGTGGCAGTGATAGAGCCAGATACCGGGTGCATCGGGAACCATGTCCGCCGTGATCATCTGCGCCGAGGTCACAGCTAGAACATCGGTGCGCTGACCAGCGACGAGAACGGTATTGCCGTGCCAATGCGGCGTGTGTGCGTTGTTGAAGTCGCCCAGCGTGGCCACATACCAGCGCACACGGTCGCCTTTCTTCATGGTCATCATGGGCATGTTGCCGTAGATGTATCCATTGATGGACCACTTGATATTTGTGGCCGCAAAACCGGTGGTTGCGATAGTGCCTACGATTCCGTTTGCCGCCGCGAGGCCAAAGTCTGTCTTTTTCACTCCTTGTGGATCAGTGCAGTGGTCGCGGATATTGTCGTCAAGATACCAGCTCTCGTTTTCGTTGATCGCGATGAAGATCGTCACAAATTCGCGATCCACGTCTTTGGGGCGGCCATCGGGCAGCGCCATACCGCGGCGGGTCACGACAAATCCGCCAAAGAGGCCTGAGGCGACGTCGCGCAGTTCGTCGCAATGCGAGTGATAGAGCCAGAAGAGAGAACTGGGGTCGCTGGGACCGGGGCCGGCGCGCTCGGGAATCTGCCAGGTATAGGTGTGGGTTGCGCCCGGCGCCACGCAGCCATCCTCCTTATTGGCGCCGGAGGTATGGTCGTTGTAGTCCGAGCCCTCCGAGTCTTTTTCGTACAGGACACCATGCGGATGGATGCTGTAGGGGTGGGTGGCGTTGTTCCTGAAAACGATCTTAAGGGTATCGCCTACTTCGCCGTACAGGATCGGCCCGAGGATGCCGAGATACTGCTGATCGGGGCTGCGCTGCTTGAGCTGGGAGAAGGTTCCGTCGGTATATTCGCGATAGATCGCTTTCTTGTTCACGCGCCCGATCTGATGCGGTCCCGATTCGGTGTAGCCTTTGGCAATCGCATCGAAATCCATGCCCATGGCTTCGTCACGGCCCGAAGGTGCGTAATCCCAGTTCACCTCGTCGGCGGCGATGTAATAGGTGCGGGTCTTGCCGGCGGCATGAACCGACACCTGAAGTGAAAGAATGAGCCCGGCTAAACAGAAGGCGAATCGTGCGGCAGATCGAACACAACGCGTGCTCATCTTTCCTCCGTAGAAGGGAGACTCGAGGCGCAGGCGGGCGAAAGCCACTCCGTACCGGCGGCTAAGTTGCATGAGGGGAACTATGGCGATGACTCTATCATCTTCGAGGCTTGATTTGGCAAGGACTTCGCGGAGCTAAATTGATGGGAAGGAATGCCGGTCTGCAGAAGGCTTTGCGAGTGGAGTATGTGGAAAGGGTCGAGTTTTCAATTGGATTCCGGCGCTCGAAGAGTTTCTTCGCAAGTCACATTATGGTAATCTTTCCTAAGACACTTAAACGTGGACCTGAGAGAAAAAGAGGAGTAACACACGCCGTGCTGGCGACCCAAAAGAAAACAGACTTGATTGAACGCTTCCGCACCCACGAGACGGACACCGGATCACCCGAAGTCCAGATCGCGATTCTGAGTGAGCGGATTGGCGAGTTGACTGAACACTTCAAGACCCACAAGAAAGACCACGCATCCCGGCGTGGGCTGTTGATGCTGGTCAGCAAGCGCCGCCGCCTGCTGGATTACCTGAAAGCGCACGATTCCGACCGCTATCGCGACGTGATCGGCAAGCTCGGTATCCGCAAGTAAGCCCAGAAAGACAACGTTGACCCGGAAGCGCCCAGACCGGACATTGGTCATGGCCCCTGCTCGACCGACAACCTGGGGCCTTGGTGCACCTGGCGAATCCCTTTGCGGGCCAGGGCCTACGCACAGCTATCGTTTGAGCGCGGCGCAACGCAGCAAGATGGAATCGACCCCCGCGGCAAGGTTCCTCTGGAACCTGCAGTTAGCCGATCCCCTCCATCGCACACGCCCGCACCGGTGCCTTCCCCACACAAGTTTCCCAAGCGAAAAAATGAAAAGAGGACACTATGTCTACCAAGCATGAAGTAGCCGTCGAGCTTGCCGGCGGCAAGCGGCTGGTCTTTGAGACCGGCCGCATGGCCAAGCAAGCCAGTGGCGCAGCGCTGGCCACGATCGGCGAAACCGTTGTTCTGGCTACCGCTGTCGCATCGCCCGATTCCCGGGAAGGCGTCGATTTTTTCCCCCTCACGGTCGATTACCGCGAATACACCTATGCAGGCGGCCGCATTCCCGGCGGATTCATCAAGCGGGAAGGCCGGCCCAGCGAAAAGGAGATCCTTACCGCCCGCCAGATCGACCGCCCCATCCGCCCGCTTTTTCCCGATGGCTTCCGCAATGAAACGCAGGTTATCGCCCTGGTCTTCTCCGCCGACAAAGAAAACGATCCTGACGTGATCGCGATCAATGCCGCGGCGGCTGCCCTGGCCCTCTCCGACATTCCATTCGGCGCTGTCGTGGGCGCTGTGCGTGTAGGCCGCGTGGAAGGCGAGTTCGTGGTGAACCCCACCTACGCCGAGCGGCTGGTGAGCACGGTGAACATCATGGTCGTCGGCCACAAAGACGGCATCGTGATGATCGAGGCCGGTGCGAAGCAGGAGACCGAGGATGTGATTCTGGGCGCCATCGAGTTCGGACACGCGGAGATTAAGAAGATCGTCGGCGCAATCGAGGAGCTGGTCGCCAAGGCCGGCAAGACGAAGAAGGTTTTCAATGCGCCGGAGTTCGACGAGGCCTACTACAACGAACTGAAGGCCAAGGTTGGCGAGCGGCTGAAAGATGCGCTGGACACCAAGACGCATGACAAGATCGAGAGCTACTCGCTCATCAAGCAGATCAAGGATGAGCTTGCCGCGCAGCTCCCCGCCGACGATCCGGATGCGAAGAAGAAGCTCGGGCACTACTACGAAACTCTGCGCGAGCGGCTCTTCCGCGAGCAGGTCACCAAGGACCGTATCCGTCCTGACCGCCGCGCCTTCGACGAGATTCGCCCCATCACCATCGAGACCAGCGTGCTGCCGCGCACCCATGGCTCGGCGCTGTTCACGCGCGGCGAAACGCAGGCACTGGTCACGGCTACGCTCGGCACCATGGACGACAGCCAGCGGCTGGAGAGCTATGAAGGCGAGCAGAAGAAGCACTTCATGCTCCACTACAACTTTCCGCCGTTCAGCGTGGGCGAAACAGGCCGCATGACCGGCGTTGGCCGCCGCGAAGTGGGCCATGGAGCGCTGGCCGAGCGCGCCATCTCTGCCGTTCTGCCCGCTGCCGAAGAGTCGCCCTACTCCGTGCGCATCGTGTCGGACATCCTCGAGTCCAACGGATCGTC
>JASHVE010000290.1 GCA_030039675.1 Acidobacteriaceae bacterium
ACGTGAAAATGCAGCGCGATGAGAATCAAAAGAATAGCCAGGGCGAAGCCCGCAACGAGAACGAGCAATAGCAGCGCCATGTGACCGAGATGGGGAATCCGTACCGGCTGCGGTACTTCCGCTTCCGTTGCCACCCACACCGAGGACTCAGCAGCCACAGGCACCATCGGTTCGGGGTTTATGGAGGATTCTTCACGCGGCAAGGCCTCCCCAGCCCAGCGTTGTGCCGGCATGGTTTCACGCGGGTCTTCTGGAATCTGCGCCTGCCCATTTTCCGGGCGGTAGGGCTCACCTTCGGTGGTGCGGAACAGCTCATCCTCTGGAATCCCGCTCATCCTTTTACCTTCTTCATCTTTCGGGAACCTGCTTGGCCGGGGCTTGTGCGTTTCACCTTCGCGTTCCCGCTGGAGGGTGGATCGGCCTTTCCCGTCCCCGTTTCGTTGGAGTCAACCGCGCCGGAATCGTTACGCGCATTCTGCTTGGACTCCACTTCGGCCAGCCACCCGCTCTCTGAAGTGTAGTACCGCTTCAGGAACAGCCCGGTATACGAATCTGGGGTTGCGGCAATCTTCGCCGGCCGGCCCTCGCCCACCACGCGCCCGCCCTCTTCGCCGCCCTCCGGGCCCAGATCCAGCACCCAGTCGGCGTTGCGGATCACATCCAGGTTGTGCTCGATGATGATCACCGAATTGCCCAAATCGGTAAGCCGGTGCAGAACCTCCAGCAGCTTGCGCACATCGTCGAAGTGCAATCCCGTCGTCGGTTCGTCGAGCAAGTAGAGCGTGCGGCCGGTTTGCCGCTTCGACAACTCCCGCGCCAGCTTCATCCGCTGGGCTTCACCGCCGGAGAGCGTCGTCGCGCTCTGGCCCAGGTGCACGTAACCCAACCCCACATCGACCAGTGTCTGCAGTTTCTGGCGCACCTGCGGCACATCTTTGAGCAGCGGCAACGCATCCTCAATCGTCATATCGAGAATGTCCGCGATGGAGTGGCCATGGAACTTCACCGCAAGCGTCTCCTGGTTGTAGCGCCGCCCGTTGCACACTTCACATTGGACGTACACATCGGGCATGAAGTTCATCTCGATGCGTCGCTGCCCGTCACCCTGGCACGCCTCGCAGCGGCCACCCATCACGTTGAAGCTGAACCTGCCCGCCTTGTAGCCGCGCTCGCGCGATTCGGGCAGCATGGCAAAGAGATCGCGGATCGGCGAGAATACACCGGTGTAGGTGGCCGGATTCGACCGCGGTGTGCGCCCAATCGGCGACTGATCGATGCGCACCACTTTGTCGATCTGCTCTACGCCCTCCAGCGAATCGTGCACACCCGGCTCTTCGCGTGAGCCATAGATGGTCTTCGCCAGCGACTTGTACAGGATGTCGTTGATCAGCGTGCTCTTGCCGCTGCCGCTCACGCCGGTCACCACTGTCATCACGCCCAGCGGAATGCGGATGGTCAGATCTTGCAGATTATGCTCGCGCGCGCCGGTTACCGTAAGCCATTTTTCCGTAAGCACGCGCGGTTTCTCGCGCTGCACCATTGTGGCTTCACCGGAGAGATACCGTCCCGTCAGCGATGCAGCCGAGGCCATGATCTGCTCCGGCGTGCCTTCGGCTACGACATTGCCGCCGAGTCGCCCCGCTCCGGGTCCGAGATCGAGCACGTAATCCGCATGGCGGATCGTATCTTCATCGTGCTCCACGACAAGCACGGTATTGCCGAGGTCGCGCAGCTTTTCGAGGGCCTCAATCAGCCGCATGTTATCGCGCTGATGCAGGCCGATCGACGGCTCATCCAGAACGTACAGAACGCCGCGCAGGCGCGAGCCGATCTGCGTCGCCAGCCGAATCCGCTGGCCCTCTCCACCTGAAAGTGTCGCAGCATTCCGGTTGAGCGAAAGATAATTCAGTCCCACGGCGCAAAGAAATTCCAGCCGCTCTACGACCTCGCGCCGGATGCGTTCGGCAATCAGAGCCTCGCGTTCGTTGAATTTGAGATTGATGGCAGCAGAGAGAGCGCGGTTCAAGGGCAGGGCAGTGAAGTCCGCGATCGACAGCCCTCCCACCTTCACCGCCAGCGACTCCGGCCGCAGCCGCTTGCCGCGACATACCGGGCACGGCGTCGCCGACATGAAGCTCATCATGTACTCGCGGTAGCCGTCGCTCCGCGCTTCCTCTATGGAGTCGCGCAGATACGCGAGGATGCCGTGGAACCCTGTGCGAGGAGCTTCGCCCTTCGGCGGCCCGTAGACCAGGATGTGCTGCTGCTTCGGCGGCAGATCTTCGAAGGGTTCCTTCAAATCGATCTTGTACCGCTCGGCGGCGAGTTGGATCAGCTTCAGCAGATACTGCGAAGCGGAACCGGGACCCAAGCCTCCATCCAGTAATGGTTTTGACCAGTCGGTAATGACTTTCGCAGGGTCAAAATCGTAGAGCGAGCCGAGCCCGTGACACTCGGGACAGGCACCGAAGGTCGAATTGAACGAGAAGCTGCGGGGCTCCAGTTTGGGCACGTCCAGCCCGCAGTCCGGGCAGGCCATGGATGAGGAAAACAACTGCTCCAAACCATCATTTGTGACTACCAGTACCAGTCCGTTGGCGAGTTGCAGAGCTTTGGAGACAGCCTGTTCCAGCCGCTTTTCCAGCGACGGCTTGCCGGCAGATGGAGAATCCTGCTTTCCCACCCTTTCCGCTGAAGTGCGCGGAAAGGATGGCGTACCCTCGGCTTTGAGCAGGATCCTGTCGATGATCGCTTCAATCGTGTGATTCTTACGCCGGTCGAGCTGCAATGGCTCGGAAAGGTCGCGCAGCTCACCGTCCACGCGGGCGCGAAACCCTTGCTGGTCAAGCTCATCCAGTAAATCCTTGAACTCACCCTTGCGGCCTCGCACCACCGGCGCCATCACCGTAACGCGCTCGCCCGTGCCCAGCTCCAGAATGCGCTGCACAATCTGTTCCGCCGTCTGGCGGGTGATGGGGCGGCCGCAGTTCGGGCAGTGCGGCGTCCCTACCGAGGCGTACAGCAGCCGCAGGTAGTCGTAGATCTCGGTAATGGTGCCCACCGTTGACCGCGGGCTGCGGCTGGTGGTCTTCTGCTCGATGGAGATCGCCGGGCTCAGCCCCTCGATTGAATCCACATCCGGCCGCTCGATTTGATCTAAGAATTGCCGCGCATACGCCGATAACGTCTCTACGTACCGCCGTTGCCCTTCCGCATAGATGGTGTCGAAGGCAAGCGAGCTCTTGCCTGAGCCGGAAAGCCCGGTTACGACCGTCAGCGCATTGCGGGGAATCCGCACGTTGATGTCGCGCAGGTTATGCTGGCGCGCCCCGCGCACCGAGATGTGCGTAATGGACATGGTGATGCAGACGAGTTACGGTGGGAACGATTCAGGCGCTGGAAGCGAGGATGCACTTTCCGCAGCGCAGTAACACGTTAGAGGTATTCTATTTGCCAACAGATGGGAGGGTCAACGAGCCCCCTCTTCTGCGACAATACAAAGATGATTGCTGTGCAGTGCCGGAAATCCCTCCCTCTCCGGCAGAACACGAACTTGGCGGACGCGCAGGCAATCTTTTTGAAGGCGGACCGCAATGGCGGATTGGTTGAATTTGGCTATGTTGGTTTGCGCAATTCTGGGCGCAATGGCATTTGGAATTCTGGCAGCGTACGCAGTTCTCCGCCTGATCTTTTCCATGCTTCGTCCGCAACCTCAGCCGGTCACCGTCAAGCCGCAGACCGAACCCGCCAGCGCCAGCTAAAAGTACCCGGGCTGCAGGCGCATCTCACCTAGCTTCGTTGTGGGCTGCCCCATTCTTCTTTCCACTTCTTTTCAACTATTTTGTTGATATACCGGCCCTCGCGCGTTCACTATAGTTCTGCGTCCAAGCACACCCTTCTTCGGCCCCTCAAATCTCGATCCGAGGTGCGTCCATGGCCACGAACACCGTGAGCAACTGGTTTGGCAATGTCATTCAGCATCCAGCCGTCATCGTCGATGCCTACCATGTGGAAGACATTGTTGCCGTCATGAAAGATCCGGTGAAGTATCCCTCACCAGTGCGCGCCATTGGTTCCAACCA
>JASHVE010000291.1 GCA_030039675.1 Acidobacteriaceae bacterium
CACGCCTGCGCCCAGTTCGAAGTGCTCGCAAACCGGCAAGCCCTTGAAATACTGCACGTTTGTCTAGCCTGAAGTTTATGTTTTCCTTTTCATGTTCACTTCAGAGATTGTTCATTTCATACATCTATCAATAGCTGGCTATAAGAATCCGGTCTACGCAGATGGCAGCGAGCGCCCTCCGAAAAGTTCTCCTTCAGAGGATGGGCGCCTGCGAGACACGGCGAGTAAGTAGGAGGTCACAAATGAAGCGGCAAAGTGACAAAAATGAGGCGGCGGGTTGGCGCAAGCAACTTCAGGGGGCCGGGCTCTGCCTGTGGCTGCTCGCCATTTCCTGGATCGCGGCGCCCGCCCAGACAACCGGCGGAACGATTACCGGAACCGTTCTTGATCCCACCGGCGCTGTGGTGAACGGCGCCTCGGTCGAGGTAGTCAACGACGCCACCAACGTTATGCAGACTGTGAAAACCAGCGGTGCCGGGCTGTTCAACGTCCCCAACGTGAACCCGGGGAACTATACGGTGACGGTCGTCGCGGCTGGTTTTGAGACAGAGCAGGTTCATGCCTTGGTCGAGGTCAGCCGCGATACGGTGCTTTCGATCAATCTGAAGGTCGGTACATCCGGCGCTACGATCACCGTCTCTGAGTCGCAGACGCCGGTTGTAGACCTGACCAGTTCCTCGCTCAACGAGGTCGTCGACGGCAAGACCACGCGTGAACTGCCGCTGAACGGTCGCGACTGGACTATGCTCGCCGTTCTCGAACCCAATGTGCACACGGTCGACAACCAGATCAACATCTCCGCAGGCGATAACTCCCGCGCCAACCGCGGCGTGGGAACCCAGATCACTATCGGAGGCACGCGGCCGCAGCAGAATGTTTATCGTCTCGACGGGATGGTGACCAATGACTACTCCGGTGCCGGGCCCGGCGGAGCCCTCGGGGGTACCCTGGGCGTAGACGCCATCCAGGAATTCTCCGTGGTCACTTCGAATTCCACTGCCGATTTCGGCCGCACCTCGGGAGGCACAATCTCGGCTGTTACCCGCGCGGGCACCAACGAGTTCCACGGCTCGGCCTATGAGTTCATTCGCAACAGCTACTTCGACGCAAAGAACTATTTCTCCAACGGCGTGCCCTCCCCCCTGCGCCGCAACCAGTTCGGCGCCACGGCGGGGGGACCCATCCGCACAGACAAGCTCTTCTTCTTCTTTAACTATGAAGGCTTGCGGCAATCGGTCACCACACAATCCACCGCTACCGTGCCCAGCCCCAACGCCCGAAACGGCTGGCTCCAATGCACGCAGCCGGCCAGTGGAACCCAGACCAGCGCTTGCCGCACCACCCCCGGGGGAACCCAGGCGCCACCTGGAACCACTGGTGTGCAGCAGGTTGCAATCAACGCCGCGGTGCAGCCCTATTTGCAGTTTTTCCCCGCACCCAACGGCCAGATTAGCGGCGACACCGGAAGCTGGAGCTTCGCCTCTAAAGCTATCGCGGTCGAGGACCTCTTTACAGGCCGTGCGGACTACACTCTGTCGCAGAAGGATGCAATCCATGGAACCTTCCTGCAGGACGGCTCCAACGACACTCAGCCCGACGGGTACGATTTCGTACAGGAAGGCCTGAAGCCGCTGCGCAGACTAGTCACCGTTTCTGAGGCACATACCTTCTCGCCCAATGTCATAAACTTCGCCCGAGTTGGCTATAACTTCGATTCAGTGATTTCGCCGTCCTCGAACACGGCAATCAATCCGCTCGCGACTAATACCCAATATGGATTCGTCCCCGGATATCCCATTGGCGAGCTCGCGATTACCGGCCTGACCTCCTTCTTCGGCGGTGTAAACGCAGAAGGCGTCTACGAGTACCACTACAACAGCTACCAGGCCGGCGACGATCTTTACATCACCAAGGGAAAACATTCCCTGCAGGCGGGATTTTCTTTTGAGGACATTCAATCGAACGACCGCGGTACCGAAACGGCAGGATATTACGTGTTCAGTTCCTACGCCAATTTCCTGGGTAATGCACCCCAGAGTTTTACTTCCTCGGTGCCCGGCCAGAACGTCCCCGCGTACCTGCGGCAGAAGGTGTACGGAGCTTACTTCCAGGACGCCTATCACCTGCGCCAAAACCTTACCTTTAATCTTGGCGTGCGCTATGAGCCAACCTCGTCCATCACCACGGCCGATGGACATCTCTCCGTGCTGCCCACCGATACCGCCGCAGCGCCGAAGCTGGGTGGCAGCCTGCTTGGCAACCCGAGCCTGTTGAACTTCGCTCCTCGTGTGGGCGTGGCGTGGGATCCGTTCTCCAAAGGCAAGACTTCGGTGCGCGCTTCTTATGGCATCTACGACACACTGATCATGCCGTATATGTTCATCCTCAGCACGCTGAATGTGGCCCCCTACAATCTCACGATCAGCAATACAAACACCGCATCGCTGGCCGGCACCTTCCCCCAGCAGTCGTTTGCGAATGCTGTGACGAGTGCGGCGCCCGCAAATAAGTACGCCTACGTCGAGCAGAATCCGAGCCGGCCCTATGTGCAGCAGTATGTTTTCAGTGTGGAACAGCAGATGGCGGGTGGAACCAGCATCGACATTGGCTATACCGGGGCACATGGCGTTCGTGAGCCGCTCAAGAGTAATGACGGAAACATCGTCGAGCCCATCAATCCTCCGGTTAACTATGGTCAGGTGTCGAATTACGGTGTGATGACTTGGCCGCTCGCCACTACGACCACTACGACCACCGCCGCGGGAGTTACCACCATCAAGAACACGTTTAGCGGCACCAAGATTAATCCAAATGCCAATATTGGCCAGACCGATACGAC
>JASHVE010000292.1 GCA_030039675.1 Acidobacteriaceae bacterium
CGATGCTGGCGGATGCGGTGCGCGCGGATGAAGGTGTAGCCGATGAGCAGCGCGGTTGCGGCCAGCCCGTTCAGGACCGCGTTGAGCGCGGGAAGAAATGCGAACTGCGCGCTGGATGCCGCAGCGGGATGAATGTAGATCAGCCAGAACAGAAAAATCGTGGCGGCGGCGCTGATGGCGAGAATCGCTGCAATCACCGGTCCGGTGCCGGACTGCGGGCGAGAGGCAGGCGCAACAATGGTCATCGATTTCTCAGTGCTTCCCGTTGGCGCAGAGCATCAACGCCGTGAACAAAAGCGGCAGATAGAGCACGCTGACCTTGAGCAGATCGCGCGCGAGCATACGGCTTTCGCGGTCGGACTTGACGCGGAGGATGCGCGCAAAGCGGATCGTGTAGGCAAGATAGACCAGTCCCAGAACCGTCGCGATGACCGCATAGGCAGCGCCGGCCATTCCCAGCCTCCACGGTGCAAGGCTGACGGGTATCATGAGCACGGCGTAAAAGAGCGCCTCGGCGACAGTGGACCATCCATCGGGCTGCACCACAGGCAACATGCGAATGCCAGCGCGCGCGTAGTCGTCGCGATAGAGCCAGGCGATGGACATGAAGTGGGGGAACTGCCAGACGAAGAGAATGGCGAAGAGCGCAACTGCCTGCCAGTCGATCTGCGGCCGCGCCGCCGTCCATCCGAGCATGGGACCCATAGCACCGGGAAATGCACCGATGAATGTAGCCAGGCTGGTGACGCGCTTGAGCGGCGTGTAAATAGCGACGTAGGTGAACGCCGTGAGCAGCGCGAGAGCTGCGGTAAGCATATTGCAGTGCAGCAGCAGCCAGCACGCGCCGGCACCCAGCGCGCCCATGCCAGCCAGAAGGCCCAAGCCCAAGGGAATGCGGCCGGAAGCCAGCGGACGGTCGGCTGTACGCTTCATGCGCGCGTCGGTAGTGCGCTCCAGAACCTCGTTCAGCGCGCCCGCACCGGCCGAGACCAGACCAATGCCCAAGAGCGCGTCGAGCAGACCGCGCTGCAGGCTGGAGATGCCGGATGCGAGCGAGCCCAGATAGAAGCCACCCCATCCGGTGACCAGAACCAGCCCTACCACCTTCACCTTGAAGAGTTCGCGCAGATCGTGGATCAGCAGGGCTGTGGCGCCTGGACGGGGTACGTGGAGCGTGGCGCTCTCTACGGGGAGGGTCACGACGTCAGCGGAAGCTACGGCCTGGGAGGCGGGAGTCATCGGGACGGTAAGAAACCTCACGGCAGCGGCAGGGGTGGCTGCTGTCTACACCATTGATGATAGCAAGAGGGGTCTGGTGTCGCCTGTTGGCCGCCGAAGTTTGCGCTGATTGCGCCTGGAGCCGGTGCGGCACACCGGATGGACGACGCGGAGCTAATGGTTTTCGTGCGCCTGCGCCGCGCGCAAAACAGCATCCGCAGCCTGCGTCGGTGTGAGCGTATCCACCACAATCGAAAGGTGCGCCGTGCGATAGAGCGGCAGCCGGCGGGCGTAGCGGCCGGCGAGGTTAGCCTGGTCAGCGAGGATGGGCCGGGTGTGTGCGGTGCCGCCGCAGCGCTTGAGGGTGGTTGCCAGCTCCACTTCGAGGTGCACCAGCAGCGTACCGGGTGAGGAGAGCAGCAATTCACGCGTCGCGGCTCGCTCGATGGCGCCGCCGCCGAGCGCGAGAACGAGCCGGTCATCTGCGGCCAACCGGGCGATGGTCGCATGTTCGCGCTCGCGGAAGGCAGCTTCGCCGTGGCGCGCGAAGAGCTCGGCGATGGTACAACCGGCCTCGGCCTCAATCACATCGTCGACATCGATGAATCTCCAGCCAAGCCGCGCGGCGATGAGCGGGCCCACGGTGCTCTTGCCCGATCCCATGAAGCCGGTGAGGACGATGCGGCGGGGCAGGAGGGCTGGGGTGGTTTGCGGTTGAATGCTGGTGGTCACTGGCTCCAGTATAGGCACTCTCATGCCAGCACCATCACCATAGCGCCGACAGTAATCAACACACCACCCAGCATGGCCGCGGTGTTGACCTTTTCGCCCAGCAGCAGCCACGCGAAGACCATGACCAGCGGAACGGAAAGCTTATCGAGCGGGGCCACGCGCGAGGCCGGCCCGAGCTGCAATGCGCGGAAGTAGCAGAGCCAGGAGAGCCCCGTAGCCAGGCCGGACAGCGTGAGAAAGAACACCGTGCGGCGATCGAGATCGCGGATTTCGCCGTGCTTGCCGAGAGCGAGCGCAATGCCCCAGGTAAAGACCACGACCACACTCGTGCGGAGCGCCGTTGCAAGGTTCGAGTCCACATGCGACACGCCGACCTTGGCCAGCAGAGCCGTGGCCGCCGCGAAGAGCGCGGAAAGCAATGCCCATCCAATCCAACCCATACGGTCATGCTACGCGTATGACAGCGCCTGCTGCGCGCTGCATACTGTTCTGTGGCAGCAGAGAGGGGTTGCATCGATGGGCAACAGATGGGAAAGAAGATGGCGGATTTCCCGCAGGAGTTTTCTGAAGACTGGCTCGGCAGCAGCCGCGGCGGTTGCCGGGCATGGGTTCTGGAACCGGAATGCCTTGGCCAGCGAGCCGCGCCCGGCCGAGCCGCTGGGCGAATTTGGTTACGGCGATGTGCAGATGACGAGCGAACTGCACGAGGCGCAGCGCGAGAATACTCAATCCGTGCTGATGGCGCTGAATGAGGATAGTTTGTTGAAGCCGTTCCGGCAAATGTCGGGCATGCCGGCTCCCGGCGAGGACCTTGGCGGGTGGTACAGCTATAACCCGGACTATAACTACCGTACAGGCTTCGACGAGGGCTTCGCTCCGGGCTGCACCTTCGGGCAGTGGGTTTCCGCCCTGGCGCGCAACTACGCCATTAACGGCGACGAGGCCACGCGGGAAAAGGTCCTGCGGCTCAACCGGCTTTATGCAGAGACCATCGCGCCGCAGTTCTACGAAAAAAGCCGGTTTCCGGCATACACCTACGACAAGCTGCTGCTGGGGCTGCTCGATTCGCACGTTTACGTGAAGGACCCGCAGGCACTGGCGATCCTGCAAAAGACAACGAACACAGCGCTGCCACATCTGCCCGGTCACGCGATCGAACACGACCATTCATGGCGGACGGACAAAGATCCAAACGATCTTTCGTGGAATTGGGATGAGTCCTACACGATGCCTGAAAATCTATTTCTGGCATATCGGCGCGGCGCCGGACAGCGGTATTACGACCTTGGATTGCAGTACCTCGACGACAAGACGTGGTTTGATCCACTGGCGCGGAATGAGAATGTGCTGAAGGGCAGGCACGCCTACAGCTACGTGAATTCGCTCAGCTCGGCGATGATGGCCTACCTGACGGCGGGAAGCGAGAAGCATCTGCTCGCGGCGCAAAACGCTTTCGCAATGCTCGAGGCACAAAGCTATGCCACGGGCGGCTGGGGGCCGGACGAGCAACTGCGCGCACCGGACAGCAACGACGTCTATGCATCTCTCACCAACACGCATCACACCTTCGAGACGCCGTGCGGATCGTACGCACACTTCAAGCTGAGCCGCTACCTGCTGCGCGTAACCGGCGATGCGCACTACGGCGACAGCATGGAGCGCATGATGTACAACACCGTGCTCGGCGCCCTGCCGCTCCAGGTGGACGGCAGAAACTTCTACTACTCCGATTACAACTTCAACGCCATGCGGGTGTACAAGCAGGCGCACTGGGCCTGCTGCTCAGGCACGCTGCCGCAGGTCGCGGCCGATTACAGGATCAACACCTACTTTCGTGGACCGGGGGCGGTATACGTTAACCTTTATCTCCCTTCAACGCTGCGATACACAGAAAACGGCGCAACGTTTTCTCTCACGCAGGAGGGCGGCTATCCCTTTGAGGATCAGGTGAGCTTTACGGTGGCGAGCAATCGTCCCACCGATGTGACACTCCATTTCCGGATTCCGGCCTGGGCGGAAGGAGCGTCGATCGCGGTGAATGGCCAGCGGCAGAAGGGACACGCAGTGCCAGGGCTATTCGCGGCCATCCGCCGCGAATGGAAGGCTGGAGACCGCGTGGAGCTGGAGCTTCCTCTGAAGATGCGGCTGGAGCCGATCGATGCGGCGCATCCGGAGACAGTCGCGCTGATGCGCGGACCTCTGGTACTGATGGCAGTGAAGGCCGATCAGGCGGCTCCGCTGCCGCAGGTCGCGCGCGAGCAGCTTCTGAGCGCCAAGCGGGTGAGCGGGCGGCAATGGCAGGTGAACTCAGCGGACGGGCCGGTGACGATGATGCCGTTCGCATGGCTGGGATCGCAGCCTTATTCGGCGTATCTGAAGGTGGGATAAGAGAAGGCTTGAGGCTCTCGTTCGTATTTCGGCGGGTTGATACACTTCTTGGATGGAGACCGGCACGCCGAGCAAAACTGCGTTCCGCGTGGCCCTTCGGCGCGCGGTTCACATGGTTCTCGACCGGCCACCGGTGCTCGATGATCCGATTGCGGTTCCGCTGCTCGGCTCCCATTTTCAATTCGACCGTATCCGTGAGATGAATCCCGTCGCGCGGGCTTTTCGCGCCTACATGGCGGTGCGCAGCCGTTACGCAGAAGACCAATTGACGCTGGCTGTGGCCGCAGGCGTTACGCAGTACGTAGTTCTCGGTGCAGGCCTCGATACCTTCGCCTACCGGAATCCGTTTCCACAAATCAGCGTTTTCGAGGTCGATTTTCCGGCGACGCAGGCCTGGAAGCGTGCACTGCTGCGGCAGGCCGCCATTGCAGCGCCCCCGGCGTTGCGTTTCGTGCCTCTCGATTTCGAACATCGGACGCTACCGGAGGGATTGACGGAGGCGGGTTTCGATTTCGGCAGGCCGGCTTTCTTCGGCTGGCTTGGGGTGGTCCCCTATCTCACAATCGAAGCCTTCCGCGCGACCCTGGAGACGATTGCGAAGTTACCCTCGGGTACCGGCGTCAGCTTCGACTATGGCATCTCGCGCCACGCGTTGGGACCGCTGCGGCGGATGGCGTTTGATGCGCTGGCCGCGCGCGTGACGAAGGCGGGCGAACCGTTCCGGCTGTTCTTCACGCCCGACGA
>JASHVE010000293.1 GCA_030039675.1 Acidobacteriaceae bacterium
ATCGCCGCCGACGAGCAGAATCGCCGGGGCGGAGCCGATCTCGCGCAGGCTAACTGTCGCGCCCGCATGACCGGCTAGTGCACGCGCGAAGGCTGTGTAGTCGGTGGTGCGCTCGTGATCGATGTTGTTGGTCTGAAGGACAGTCCGCGCGAACTTCTGCAGCAGATAGTTCTCTTCGTTTGTGGTGCGGTTGGAGCCGATCACGCCGATGGCCGCTCCGCCGCGTGTGTCGCGAATCTCGTTGAGCTTGCCGGCAGCATAGCGCAACGCGTGGTCCCATGTTGCCGGTTCGAGCCGACCTGACGCATTGCGGACCAGAGGCTTGGTGAGCCGCTCGGGGTTTTCGACAAAGTCGAAGCCGAAGCGGCCCTTTGCGCAGAGAAAATCGCCGTTGATGCCGCTCTTGTCGCGATTGTCGGCGCGCACGATCTCGGAGCCGTCATTGTCCTGGCGCACGCCGAGGGTGACCTTGCAACCGTCCGCACAATGCGTGCAGACGGTGGAGACGTGGTTCATCTCCCAGGGGCGCGTCTTGTAGCGATAGCTGCCGCTGGTGAGCGCGCCCACCGGGCATATATCGATGCACATGCCGCACTGTTCGCAATCGAGCTGGTTCTCCTGATTGGGCACGATGACGGAGCTGGATCCACGCGCCTCCACGGCCAGCGCCCACACGTCCATGCCTTCGCCGCACACACGGATGCAGCGGTAGCAGAGGATGCAACGCGGACGATCGTAGAAGACCGCGGGCGACCACTGCTGCTCGTCGCGATGGTGCTTGGCCTCGGCGTAGAGGCTCTCGCCCGCGCCGTATTTGAAGGTCATGTCCTGCAGCTCGCACTCGCCGCCCGCGTCACAGACGGGGCAATCGAGCGGGTGATTGCCGAGGAGCAGCTGGATGGTAGCCTTGCGCGCCTGCGCGATCTCCGGCGATTCGGTGGTGAAGACCTGGCCTTCGGCCACGGTGGTGGTGCAGGCGGTTTGCAGCTTGGGAACTTTCTCCTGGCGCACCACGCACATGCGGCAGGCTCCGCACAGCGAGAGACCGGGATAGTAACAAAATGCGGAAATCTCAATGCCCGCCTTGCGGCAGGCGTCAATCAGCAGCGTCCCCGCAGGCGCCGTGAGCTTCTTTCCATCGACTGTGAAGGTTACGTCGGGCATTCGTTTCCTTAAGCTGCTTGTGTTGCTCTGGTCGGTGTGACCGATTGCGGGAGCGACACGGAAAGCCACTCGACGACGTAGTGTTTCGTCTCGTGTCCCGGATCAAACTCGGTAAAGTCGATGCTCGTCGCGCTGGCATCCGGAATCGCTTCTCCGGCTTTGGCAGACTCGCTCAGATAGAGTTCCATCGCTTCCCGCATATCGGTGCGAGTCTCTTCAAGTGTGTCACCAAGCGAGCCGCAGCCGGGCACATCGGGAGAGAACGCGCTCCAGTTGTTTGCTACCTTTTCGTAAACCACCAGATATTCTCGCGTCATTTCAACCCCGCCTTCTTAAGAATACTGTGGAGCAACCCTTTTCCGATTTCCTTTCCCGCGTGCATGGGCACAATGATCAATCCGGGTTTTGTTGCGTGCCGAAAGTGCCGATGGCTGCCGGTCTGCCCGGTACTGTACCAACCGTCTGCCTCCAGAATGCGTACCAGCTCCTGCGGTCTCACGCGTGCACTTGCAACTCCTCAATGTTCGCCGTCTCACGAACAGTCCTAAACAACCGCCATTTCCACATGCTTGGCAAACGGGCACGGTTTGCCATCGAGGTGATCCTCAAACTCCTTGCGAAACTTCTTCACAAATGCGGCGGTCGGCATCGCGGCGGCATCGCCGAGCGGGCAGAAGGTGCGGCCCAGCATATTTTCGGCGAGGTATTGAATGTTGTCGATGTCGCTGGCTACGCCAAATCCAGCGTGGAAGCGCGTAAGCGATTTCTTCAGCCAGTCTGTTCCTTCGCGGCAGGGGATGCACCAGCCGCAGCTTTCGTGCTGATAGAAGGTGATGGTGCGCAGCGCGAACTCCACGATGCAGGTCTGGTCGTCGATGACCACTACGCCGCCCGAGCCCAGCATCGAGCCGATCTTGCCCACCTGGTCGAAGTCCATGCCAACATCGATTTCTTCGGGCAACAGCACCGGTGTCGATGAGCCGCCCGGCACAACGGCTTTCAGCTTGCGCCCGCCGCGCACGCCGCCGCCCACCTCGTAGATCATCTTCTTGAGGTTGTAACCCATGGGCAGCTCGTAGACGCCGGGCCGCTCCACGTGGCCGCTGAGGCCGAACAGGCGCGTGCCGCCGTTGCGCGGCGTACCCACCGCGGAGTAGGCTTCCGCGCCCATGGCGATGATGTGCGGGACGGTCGCGATGGTCTCGGCGTTGTTAATGACCGTGGGACCGCCGTAAAGGCCGACAACGGCAGGGAAGGGTGGCTTGATGCGCGGCACACCCCGCTTGCCTTCGAGCGACTCCATCAGCGCGGACTCTTCGCCCACTTCGTATGCACCAGCGCCGCTCTGCGTGATGACTTCGAATTCATTACCGGAGCCGAAGATGTTTTTGCCGAGGAATCCGCGCTCGTAGGCGTCGGCGACGGCCCTCTCCATGATCTCGAGCAGATAACGATACTCGCCGCGCAGATAGATAAAGCCCATCTTCGCACCAATCGCCAGGCCGGCGATGATAGTGCCCTCGATAATCGCATGCGGGTCGTGCAGAAAGATGAGATGGTCCTTGCAGGTGGCGGGCTCACTCTCGTCGCCGTTGACCAGAACGTACTTGGGCTTGGCCGACTGCTTGGGCACGAACGACCACTTCATGCCGGTCGAGAATCCCGCGCCGCCGCGTCCGCGCAGGTTCGAGGCCTTCATCTCATTGATGATCCAGTCCGGCCCCTGGGCCATGCATTTCTTCACGGCCTCGTAGCCACCCAGCTCGAGATAGCGGTCGATGTTTGTCGCACCCTGGCCGAAACGGCGCGAGATGATCTTCACTTCATCGGGATGCGAGACAAGCTTAGGCACGCGTGGCCGTCCCTTCTGCCCCTTGAGCTTTGCCGCGATAGGTCTTGAGAATGCCGGGAACGTGATCGGGCGTCAGGTCGTCGTGAAAGTCGTAGTTCACCTGGATGGCCGGCGCCCAGCAGCAGGCTCCGATGCACTCCACCTCTTCGAGAGAGAAGACGCCGTCGGGCGTGACGCCTTTGTGGCCGACGCCCAGCTCGTCCTGGAACCGCTCATACAATTCGTAGGCTCCGCGCAGCATGCAGCTGATGTTGGTACAGACCTGGATGTTGAACTTGCCCGCCGGCTTGAAGCGCAGCATGGAGTAGTAGCTGGCTACACTACGCACGTCGATCTCAGTCAAGCCGATGCGTGCCGCGACCTCGGCGATGACGGCGTCGGAGAGATAGCCGACCTCGTCCTGCGCGTAGAGCAGCATCGGCACCAGTGCAGATCTCTTGACCGGATACTTCTTCACCAGCGCGTCAAAGCGTGCTGCCAGCCGCGGCGAAAAAACACTCATGCGTTCCGGATTTGCGTCGCCGGCACTCATTGCATCAACTCCCGCGCCCACATTTCGGCTGCCATATCCATCTCTTCCTCAAAGGATGTACCGCGCAATCGGCCGGTTTCGGTCATTTCCAGAATGCCGCTGTGTCCATTTTCGCGCATCCAGGTGACGCATGGTCCCTTACGGAGCAGATTGAGCGATTTTTCTCCGTGGCGTGCCACGATATGCGCCTCACTCCATTCCACTTCCGCCGTGCGACCGGTGTGCAAGCCATGGGCCGACGTGTAGCTCCGCAGCAGGGAGGCCAATGAGAGCCAAAGCTCGGCCCAAAGCCCGGCATTGGCCTGCGGTGCGAAATCGATCAAGACGTCTTCCATTGCCTCTTCAGGAAAAGTCGCCCGTCAGAATGCAGGAGATGATATCGATCGCCGTGTCCTGGGGATTCAGTCCCGTCACGATCATCCCTGTGTTTTCATCGGCACGAAACGACGGTTGTGCCGCACCGTTCCTGTTAAAGAGATACTCTCGCCGGCCGATCTCGCCGCCGGTCGGCGGCCCGCAGATGATGGCGCGGACGCGTGGGTGCTCCTGCCTGGTATCGAGATCCACGCTGCAGAACAGTGACGTGCCAAAGGTGAAGCAAAACCGCCCCGAAAAACTGGGAGAAAAACTCCGGTCGAGTGTGGCTACGCCTCTCTTGGCCAGCTCATGATTCGCTTTGTGCATTTCGGCAATCAGATGCGACTTCACACCGTCAAAGAAAACAATCGGGTCCTGCTCTTTGGCCTCTGTCTTGCCGGAGGCATCATTCGCCGCATCCTGCAAGGCTTTGGCCTTTTCTGCCAACTTGGCATAATCGACCACAAAACGATCTCCTCTATCTATCAATTTCTCCCAGCACAATATCAATGGAACCGATCACAGCAACCAGATCCGCGAGCAGGCGCCCCTTGGCCATAGTTTCGACTGCCTGCAAAGTGGCAAACGATGGATTGCGCATGTGCACCCGGTAGGGCTTGGCGGTGCCGTCGGAAACGACGTAGTAACCCATCTGCCCGCGCGGGCTCTCGATGCCCTGATAGACCTCGCCGGCCGGAACCGCAAAGCCTTCGGTGACAATCTTGAAGTGATGGATCAATGCTTCCATCTGGGTCTTCATCTTTTCGCGGTCGGGCAGGATGATCTTGGGCGCATCGGCCTTGATCGGGCCTTCGGGCATACCGTCGAGCGCCTGCTGGATGATCTTGACGCTCTCGCGCATCTCGATGAGCCGCACTTCGTATCGGGCCCAGGTGTCGCCGACTGTTGAGGTGGGCACCTTGAACTGGAACTTCTCGTAGCTCGAGTAGGGCATGTCGCGGCGAAGATCAAAATCGATTCCCGACGCGCGCAGCGGCGGACCGGTAACGCCGAGAGCGATGGCGTCGGCTGCGGAAAGCAGGCCCACGCCCTTCAGCCGGTTGACAAAGATGGGATTGCCGGTGAGCAGGTTCGAGTATTCGTCGATCTTTTCGGGGAAGGTCCTGATGAAAGCCTGGACGCGCTGGAAGTAATCGAGCGGCGGCTCCATCGAGAGTCCGCCAATGCGGAAGTAGCTGGTCATCATCCGCTGGCCGGCGACCGCTTCAAAGAGCCGTTGAATCTCCTCTCGCTCGCGGAAGGTGTAGAGAAAGACGGTGAGCGCGCCAATATCCATGGCGTGAGTGCCCAGCCAGACGAGGTGCGAGTTGAGGCGCGTGAGCTCGGTGAGCAGCACGCGGACCCACTGCGCCTTCTCGGGAATCTCGAGACCGAGCAGCTTCTCGACGGCCAGGCAGTAGCAGAGGTTGTTGGCCATCGGGCTGAGGTAGTCGATGCGGTCGGTCATCGGCACTACCTGCTGATAGAACTTGGCCTCGGCGGTCTTCTCGATGCCGGTGTGGAGATAACCAATCTCCGGATACACGCGGACGACGATTTCGCCGTCGATCTCCAGCACCAGGCGCAACACGCCGTGCGTTGACGGGTGCTGCGGGCCCATGTTCAGCACCAGGTGCTGGTCGCTTGAGCCTTCCGCTATAGGAGCTTCCAGAATAGGCGTGCCAACGCTGCCAGCCATTTAGCGATATCCCTCCACCGGATAGTCCTTGCGTAGTGGATGCCCATTCCAGTCGTCGGGCATCATGATCCGGCGCAGGTTGGGATGCCCTTCAAAGCGGATGCCGAAGAGATCGAAGACCTCGCGCTCGTAGAAGTTAGCTGCAGGCCAGAGCAAAGTGATGGATTCAACCGCCGGGTCGGCCTCGTCAACCAGCACACGGAGGCGGATACGCTCTTTGTAGCGGTGCGAGAGAATGTGATAGCTCAGCTGAAACCGGGGCGAGGCAGGGAACCAGTCGACGGCCGTCAGGTCCTCAAAGAAGTTGTACCCGGCGGCCTGAAGGGTTTGCGCTGCGGCGCGAATCTGGTCAGATGCAATGGTGAGCGTGAGCTCGTTGCGATCGAACTTTGCGTCGGTAAGCGCCTGCTCGTTCCAGGCAAGAATGGCTTTGATTGCGGGGTGCTGGCCAAGTGCATCGAGAACCGCCGCTTTGCCCAATAACGGCTGAAAGTCGGACTGGGCGTTGGACTGGGAGCTGCTCATCTTAGAAATCCACCTTGCCACGCATTCATCGGATCAAAATTGGGCTCAAAGGTCGGCCTTGTCGAGACTCCAGTCGAGGATGCCCTTACGCACGATGTAGTAGAGGCCCACGGCAACAAAGCCCAGGTAAACCAGCATCTCCCAGAAACCGAACAGGCGGTGGCCGGTGATGGCGGGCAGCTTGCGGTAGATGATGGCCCAGGGCATCATAAAGACCGCTTCCACGTCGAAGAGGATAAAGAGCACAGCAACCAGGTAGAACCGCACGCTGAAACGGCTCCGCGCGTCCCCAACCGCTTCGATTCCGCACTCGTAGGGGTCAAGCTTAACCTTCGTGTTGCGGTGCCGCCCCACGAACCAGGAAGCTACTATGATTCCGGCCGCCAGCAGGACGGCTACAAGAATCTGCATCAGCAGCGGAAGATATTGCCAATGATAGGGAACCATCGTTCTCCGCACCCAGGAAACGAGTGCCACTACAGCGAAAGATGCAGCACCTGTTTGAGAGTAGCAACAACCTGCAGCTCTCAAGAAATAACCTAGTTTGAGATTAGGTTTTCAGGTTCCGCTCGTCAAGCGCGGGTCTACGCACCGCGGGTAACGCGCAATTCCAGATTGAAGAGATTAATTGAATCGGGAGGTCGGAACTCTTCGGAAGGCGACGGGGCTTTTTTCCGTGCCTATTGCCCGAGAATCAGCACGGCAAACAGGAAGAGCCAGGCGAGCCCCATGGTGTGCCAGAACCAAGCCGTCGCGTCCACGGCAACCTGGCGGTAATCGACGCGCTTGAGCCAGCCCAGCGCACAGAGACAGAACAGCAGCGCGAGCACGCCGAAAACGAGGTGGGCGGCGTGCAGGCCGGTGATCACATAGAAGAAGTAACTCGCCGGAGTGGACCAGCGGTCAAAGGCGAAGCCCTGCACGGTAAGCTGCTTCCAGGCCACAAGCTGCCCGCTGAGAAACAGGGTGCCCAGAAAGAGGGTTCCGCCGAGCCAGGGCAAAGTCCTGTTCAGCGCGGGACGGCCCAGGCCGAGCCATTCTTCCAGCACATCGATTTCGCGAAAGATGTGCCGGCGCGCCATCTCCATCGTCAGGCTGCTCAGAATGAGGGCAGCTGTGTTCAGGAACAGGATTGGCGGGAGGAGCACCGGATGCCAATCGCCGATCTGCCGCAGCGTGGCGGGGTCGAGGTGGGTGCTGGTCTGGCGGGCGTAAAACAGCACCACAAGGACCACGAAGAACATCATGTCGCCGGCCAGGCCGCAGAAGACAAAGGCCCGGACACGATGAAGAAGCTCGCGCGGGCCCCTATGTGCATTTCGCCAGTCGTCGTCACCGCCTCCGCCCCCGCCTCCAGTTGGCCGCCGGTCGACGGGCGGCTTGCCTCCGATTCCTGGGGACTTATGTTCAGTTTCCGCGGGGATGGGCGTGAAGCTGGAAGGCATAACGGCCCCTTTGCTATCGAGGTTACTCCCACTTTTGTTTGGACGCACAGGGAATCGCAAGAGTGGCACGGAAATCGCCGAAGAATCGTCCCACCCTTCGGGAAGAGTGCAGCGGCCTAGCGAGAACGCGCTGCCTTGACCGCTTCGACAAAGAGACGGTGCACACGGCGATCCGACGACAGCTCCGGGTGAAAGGTGGCAGCCATCACCGCGCCCTGACGCACAAGCGTGGGGGAACCGTCGCGGAAGGCAAGGGGCTCTACATCCGGTCCGATTGCGGCAAAGCGTGGAGCGCGAATGAATACCATCTCCAGCGGTCCGCCCGGAAGCGTGGTCGCAGAGTGAAGGATGGCCGAGTCGATCTGCCGGCCGTAGGCGTTGCGCTCGACGACAGCGTCGAGCACACGGAGGCTGGCCTGCGCAGGATTCCGCACCTCGCGGGCGAGAAGGATGGCGCCGGCGCAGGTGCCGAACACAGGTTTTGAGCCACAGAACTTTTCCAAAGCCAGGAAAAAACCGCGGCTCGCCAGGAATTTGAGCATGGTGGTGGACTCGCCGCCCGGGAGGATCAATCCGTCGAGGCCGGCGAGATCTTCCGGCTTGCGCACCTCGCAGGGGGTCGCGCCCGCCTCTTCCAGCGCCGCGGCGTGGGCAGCATAGTCACCCTGGATGGCGAGGACGCCGATGCGGGGTTGAGGAGCATTTTTCAATTTTTTCCTTTGTAGGTGAAGGGGTTAAACGCCTCCACCCCGAAGATAGTGAAATGTTTCATGTTCCGAGTGACGACGACCAGTCTATGGATTCGGGCGGTAGCGGCGATCATTGCATCTTCGAACAGATCGTCGGGTTTTCCAGCCATCAGGCGGGCTGTTTCCCGGAAGCTATCTCCATCCATGGGGATCACAACAAAAGTGCGCACAATTCGATCGATCCAACGTTCAATCTCCGCAGCTTTCAACCGGTCCTGTAACCGCGTCAACTCGACACCATCCTGCAGCTCACCCACGGCAACTGCGGGAATCTGGATATCGCGCGCTGCAACCGATGCAAACCAGGACCGAACCGCTCCATGTGGCCTGATCTTCCGCAGTTCCGAAATGACATTCGTATCGAGCAAATACATTCGGTTTACTCGAAGACGATTGGCTTGCGGCGGCGAAAACGCCGGCGCGGAGGAACCAGGAGATCATGCGGTCCGTTTGGATCCAGCAAGACGTCCTTGATGGATTCCCGCTTCTCGCTTTTTAAGCGCTCCCACTCGTCGATAGGAACCAGTACCGCCGTCTCGACTCCGCGGCGGCTCACGATCTGCGGGCCGTCCTTGAGGGCAGCATCCAGCAGTTCGCTGAAACGGGCTTTTGCATCGTAGACTGGCCAGACCATCAAAATTCCCTCCTATATAGTCATATCACTAGTCAGATGACTATGTCCAGCACTTCACCATGCCTGCGAAGAAACGTTGGATTGGGAACGAACAGTGGTGGCTTCCCACCCCTCGCGAGAGAAACGAAAAGATGGGCCTAGGCAACGGCACCTGGGATGCTCAGGTCAAGGTGCAAGGGAAAGCAGCCAATTAGCGATTGAGGGGAACGCAGCGCGGTCATAAATCTTCACTCTTGTCGCGGCCGATAACAGATGTCCTGCGTACTCGGCTTGCGCCGCCTCCTCTGTTGCATAGATGTCGCAATATGTGGAATTGAGTACATGGTTGGAGTCGAAGTAAAGATCACCGGGTATTGAGTCGCGGTGAGCACAACGCCAGTTGTAATAGAGAGTTCTCCGAATGATGCCTCTAGCGGCCCTAAAATGCGGGCGAACCTGCAATGCGGCTGCATACTCATACGCATCCTCTCGTGTCGATTCATTGAAGTATTGTTGAATCTCCCAAGCGAGATGGTCTCGCGCGACTTGCCCTTTTGTCTCTCGGTTTAGCCAGTCTGGAAGCTGCTCCGTTGAAATCGTCCTGAGATACGTTCTTGTTACGACTTCGTCTTTGAGATGTTGAATCTGTCCGGCCCTATTTGCAGCCGCTTGAATAACCCTCCAAGCGATATGATTGCGCTCTCTGTCGGAGACCTCACCGTGGGCTACACCTTCTATCACCGCATGAATTAGATCGTGGTCACCCTGCTTAACGAATGGGTCGATAGCCTTCTCATTCCGCACAAGCGCGGACATCTCCGAAGCCATAAGCTCCATATTCGTCTTCGCAATCGGGATAGGTCTCGCCGTGAAGTTTTTCAAATATGAAAACAGGTCCATCGCAGTCTGCGGACTCCGTTGTCCGCAGAGCGGAAAAGTCCGAAGCAGCTCGTAGATACTTTCATCCCCAAGCACTAGCCGAAGTGCCTTTGTATCCAATGCGGGTAGAAGCTCCTCGGCATCTATCGCTTGTTTGAATAGATGGTTCCAGAGGTTCGTATCTAGATAGATGTCCATAGGGCTGCCCCATTGCTTCGTTGGCTGCCGTAGTTTCTTCTCCGTGAGACGCCCGCCGGGTGCCCGTTCTTGCGCATTTTTCTAGCGCAAGGGCGGGAAGCACAAACCTTCGGCGAGCGATGAGCGAGCCTGTGCCTGGACGGCCAGTCCTCACCAGCCGCGCGTTTGTAACAACTGCGACTCTTCGATGGCTGCAGCGGCCAGCCCCTTCATTGTGCCGGTCACCTGCTCGCTGACTTCGGCCAGAATCTTCGGGTCGTTGTAATGCGTGGTGGCGATCACGATGGCCTTGGCGCGGGAGACGGCCTCTGCGCGCTCCTTGGGGTCGTTCTCCACATCGAGCGGCGTGGCGCGCTCCTTCATGAAAATTCCAGACCCGACAAAGATCGCCTCTGCGCCGAGCTGCATCATCAGCGCGGC
>JASHVE010000294.1 GCA_030039675.1 Acidobacteriaceae bacterium
CGCCGCCGGTTATAGAGCATCGCCTCCCACGCCTGACCGAGAATGTCCTTCAACATAGCTGCTAGCTCCTAGCCTCTAGCTACTAGCCGGGTGCCCCACCCTCGGCGATGCGCACTCTTTGCGCATTGGCGAAGGTGGGAAAGCACAAACCTCTATTCCCTACTCCCTATTCCCTGTTCCCTGCCGTTTTCACTCCCGCCGTAGCGCTTCGATCGGATCGAGCGCCGCCGCCTTGCTCGCCGGATAAAGCCCCGCGGCCACGCCGCTCACCATCAGCGAAAACAACGCCAGCGCTGCCGACCACGGCACAATGCGCGGCGGATCGAACCCTGGGATCTTGTCCGTAAGCAGCGCCTGCAGCAATCCCATAAACGCCGCCGAAATCGCGATCCCCACCAGCCCACTGATCCCTGTCAGCAGCAATCCCTCCCAGAAGAACTGCGCCAGAATCGCCTGCTTTGTGGCCCCTACCGCCTTCATCACGCCAATATCGCGCGTCCGCTCCGTCACTGAAACCAGCATGATATTGATGATCCCAACGGCCCCCAACCCCAGCGTCACAACGCCTACGCTGCCCAGAAACACGTCCATGGCCGTGAAGATAATCCCGATGACGTGTGCCTCATCGATCGTGTCCCATTCGTTGAATGCATCCAGCAGCGAAGGATCGAAGCCGTGGTTTTCAGCGATTACCCGATGCACAGCGATGTCGGCAGCGGTGTTATCGTTCTTGATCGTTGGCCGGTATTGGATCGACGTCAGCGCGTCCCGCGGAATATTGTCGCCCTTCAGAGGAAACAACTCCAGCATCGTAGTGACGGGAATGAAGATCTTCTCGTCGTCGTAGGTATTGTTGCCGCGGCCCACCTTCGCCCCTACACCGATCACCGTGAAATCGGTTCCGCCGATCATAATGGTCTCGCCGATCATCGGGTGACCTTGAAAGAGGATTGAAGCGCTCTTAGATGCAACAAAAGCAACGCGGCGCGCCTCGCGGACGTCTTCGTCATCGAAATAGCGACCGGCAGCGATGGGAAGGTATCGGACGGCGGTGTAACTCGCCTCGGTTCCGGAAAGGTGGCCGGAGGTGTTGCTCCACTGGCTCACCTCATAGATGTCTGAGCGGGCCAGCTCGCCGGTAACGGCGCGCACTTCAACCAGCCGGCGGATCGCTTCCTCGTCGCGCAGCGTCAACTCGTAAGGCCGCATCCCTGTATGCTGGTTCGCCAGCGCTGGAATCGTGCCATTGAACACCATCACAACGTCGTCGCCAAACTGCGCCAACTGCTTATGCTGGCCCTCTCTGAACCCTTCGCCCAGCCCCACCAGCACCAGCAACGATCCCACGCCCCACGCGATGCCGAACATGGTCAGAAAACTGCGCAGCTTGTTCGCCGCAATGGCGCGGAACACTTGGCCGAGCGTGTCAGAGAAGGTCTGCATGCCGCTTGGACGTCCGGAGAGGGCGCTCGACGATCAATACGCGGAATTTTTCCTTCAGTTCCGTGCTCCGACCAAAATTTTAGATCGTATTTACACATTCCAAACGTGCGGCTTGTGCGCCGGAACACAGTCCGCCGAATAATCTTGCCGGGCCCCCATGGAACCGCGGGCTGGCCCCTTGCGTATAAACCGGCGATGGTTGACAGAGACACATCGTAGCCGTCTCAACGGTTGACCAGCATTGCACTGTTTCATTTTCCCCTGGAAGTCGCAAAACATCTTTAGACCCGCCGGGAGGGTTCTGTGGCCGCATCACGAAGAAACAAACGGCTCTGGATCTGGTTGGGCCTCGGACTTGCCGTAATCATGCTGGCCGCAGGTATTGGGCTGGCCCGTGTCGCCAAGGGCTCGTCCATCGATCCCAATAAACTGGCCAAAGTCACGCGCGGCGATGTAGCCCAGTCCGTCGTCGCCACCGGCAAAATTCAGCCCATCACCAAGGTCGAAGTCAAAAGCAAGGCCTCCGGGATCGTCGAAAGACTTCTGGTTGACATTAACGATCGTGTAAAGAAGGGTCAGGAACTCGCCCAGCTCGACCAGCAGGAAATTCTCGCGCAGGTCGACGCGCAGCGCGCGCAACTGGCCTCCGCCCAGGCCAACGTCGCCACCTATGAAGCCAACATCGAGCAGGACAAGGTCAACGCCGCTGCGCCCGACTTGCCCATGTATAAGGCCACACTCGACCGCAACCTGGAGATGCAGCGCGAAGGCATCGTCAGCCGCCAGGCCCTCGACGACGCCAACCGCGATTACCTCGCCGCACTCACCAAACGGAACTCCGCGCAAGCCCAGGTCGGCGTCGACACTGCACGCCTCAAGCAGGCACACGCCCAGGTGCAGCAAAGCCAGGCCACGCTCAACCAGCTCGAGGAGCAGCTCTCCTACACCACCATCGTCGCGCCCATGGACGGCGTGATCCTCTCGCGCGATGTCGAGATCGGCGACGCCGTCAGCTCCATCCTCGTCCTCGGCTCAACCGCCACCCTCATTATGACCGAAGGCGACACTACGCAGGTCTACGTCGACGGCAAAGTCGACGAGGCTGACATCGCTCACGTCTACCTCGGCCAGCCCGCGCGCATCAAGGTCGAAAGCTTCCGCGACCGGCTCTTCTCCGGCAAGGTCACCAAAATCTCTCCCATGGGCGTTGAAAAAGACAATGTGACAACTTTCGAGGTGCGCGTCTCCATCAACAACCCCGGTGGCGAGCTCAAAGCCAACATGACCGCCAACGCCGAGATCCTGATGGACGAGCACAAGGGCGTGCTCAACGTCCCTGAAAATGCCGTCCTCTACGACGCGCAGAAAAACGCATCAGTCCAGGTTCCCGACAAGCACCAGAAAGACGGCACGCGCAAAGTCGCCATCAAGGCCGGCCTCTCCAACGGCTCCGTTACCGAAGTCGTCAGCGGCCTGAAAGAGGGCGACCAGGTCGTCTTGCAGCAGTAGCTCTCTCTACAGCGGTTTCACAGTTGCTATATCCCGAAGCCACTGCTGCAAAGTGGCATTTTCCTCAAGAAAATGTCACCTTCCGCGGCTTCCCCAAGGGCACATCAACTGTGGAACCGCTCTAGCGTCTCGATTTGCATTGTCATCCTGAGCGAAGTTTGGCCGTCTTTTGGCCAAATGGAGTCGAAGGCCTGCCCTGAGCGCAGTCGACGGGGACCTGCAGTTGCTTTTCCGTTTTGCATGATTCAATTCTTCTCGCCCCGCAAAACGACCCTATGGCCTCTTCGCACACACGCAGCCTCGATATGCATCCTCGGCGTAATTCCCAAGCGCGCACACGTACTGCGGCCAGAACGGCTTGATCTCGCGCGAAGCGTTGCCTACAAAATAGTGTTCTAAGTAATTCTCACTCGCCTGCGACTGCGCGCCAGGATCAGCTTTGAATTCCTCTACCAGTTTCGCCACCGACGATGCAGAAAACGACGGCTCCTGATACGCCTGCGCGTAATCGTACGCCTCCGTCCACTTCGTATCCACGCCGGTCTGGTTCGAGGCCGCAAACACCCGGTAATCCGCTAGCACGCCTGAAGCTGGATCGACAACGCCCACCGTAAACGATGGATTGTTCCCATCCACCGGCGAAATCGAAGACACCATCTTCACCGCTACGCGCCCGTGATCTTCATCATCCTTGCTCGGCTCCAGCAGCCGCATCTCGTCCATGTGCGTATGCGCGAAGATCGCCAGTTGAATCACGTCACCGAACTCCGCCAGCGTATCGGTCAGCGCCTCCGAGTCAAGAAACATCTGCGGCGCTGCACCGGCGCAGATGTTCTTGCCCTTGGTCAGCGTCGAATATGGATCAACACCCGGCGGAATATGACCCACGACCCAGATCTTCTCCTTGTCAGCCCGCGCGCGCTCCAGCTGTTGCTTCAGCCAAGCAATCTGCGCGGCCGCAGCCTGCGGGTCCGGCTTGTTCGAGCACGTCGCATACCGCCGCGACATGAACAGATCGTCCAGCACCAGCAACCGTGCAGGGCGCAACGGCGCTGGCAGAGCCGCGCTGTAATATCCGCCCGCCGCAAACGTCGCCTCAGCCTCTTTCTGCTCCGTTGCCGGCAAATCGGCCGCTACAATCTTCCCCGTCTGTTCCAGAAATTCACTCTGCGCATCGAGCTGATAATCGCCGCAATCGGAATCGTTATTCCCCAGCGCCGCGTACACTGGCACGCCCGGAAAATCCGCACGCAGCGCACCAACCACAAACTCGATCGTTTTTTCCACGAAGCTCCGGTACTCGGCCTCCGTCGCCTGCGCAAACACCGTCTTGTACTTGCAGGTGAACGCATGCGCAATCAGATCGCCGCTCACCGTAATGAACCGGATTCCCGCCGCATCCGTGCGCATCGCGTTCAGGCTCGAGACAAGCAGCGGATAAGAGGTGTCCACGCCGCGCGCACGGCACGTCTGCTGTAGATCCGCAAACCGCTGCGCTCGATCGGCCGAATCCGGAGCCGCCAATATTGCTTTCCATCCGGCAACCGGCGCGGCAGCCAGTTGCGCCGCCTTCCCCGGATCCCAGAACGGCTCAAAGTGCACATCGCTCACCATGAGCACAGGAAAAGCCGCTCCACTCGCGCGCGTCGTCGGGTCTTGGTCGGTGCGGTGCCCCTGCGCCCCGCCCACCGCAGCGCCAGCCACCAACAGAACCAAAGCGCACACCGCGCTAATCTTCCGCTTTCCCCGCATCGCCACTCCTGTTTTTCAATCTTGGCCGTGAGTAGAATAACCTGCGCACCGTCACGGATTGCTGAACGCTTCATCAACATCGCACGCGCGTCGCCCGCAACCGTTCCAGCCTTTCCGTCGCAAGTCAGGTCCACACAACTGTGGTATACGTTTGCACATGCCTCGCCGCCCGCTTTTGCTCGTTCTTCTCGCCGCTCTCTGTGCAACCCTTCCCGCACAAACCCTCGCACCCGCACCACCCATGGGATGGAACAGCTGGGACGCCTACGGCCTCACCATCGACGAGGGCCAGTTCAAAGCCAACGCCACTGTCCTCGCCCAGTTGCTGCAGTACGGCTGGCGCTACGCGGTCATCGACGAGGGCTGGTACATGGCCGCGCCTTCAGGGAACACCGTCGAAGATCGCCACTATACGTGGAACAGCAACGGCCTTCTGCTTCCGGCCACGGACCGCTTTCCCTCCGCCGCCAACGGAGCCGGCTTCAAACCTCTCGCCGACTGGACACACGCCCACGGCCTGCGCTTCGGCATCCACATCCTGCGCGGCATTCCCCGCCAGGTAGTCGCTGCAAACCTTCCCATCGCCGGAACCAGCTTCACCGCCTCTGACGCGGCCGACACCACCAGCCCCTGCCCCTGGGACCAAGGCAACTGGGGCGTAAAAGATAATGCCGCCGGCCAGGCTTACTACGACTCCATGATGAAGCTCTACGCGTCCTGGGGCGTCGACTTCCTTAAAGTCGACTGCATCAGCGATCGTCCCTACCGGCCCACTGAAATCCGCCAGATCGCCGCTGCCATCCGCAAAACCGGCCGCCCCATCGTGCTCAGTCTCTCGCCGGGCCCCACCGCGCTCGCGCACGCCGCTGAAGTCGCGCAGTACGCCCAGATGTGGCGCATCGCCGACGACCACTGGGACGGCTGGACCTTTCAGCACCAGCCCAATCAGGGCGAATTCCCCTTCGGTCTCCGCGACGAATTCGATCGCCTCGCCGCGTGGAACGTTTATGCCGGCCCCGGCAACTGGCCCGATGCCGATATGCTCCCCTTCGGCTATCTCGGCCCCAATCCCGGATGGGGCCAGCCTCGTCAGTCCCGCGAAACACAGGAGGAACAGCGCACCGAGTTCACCCTCTGGGCCATCGCGCGCTCGCCGCTCATCCTCGGCGCGAACCTCACTCGTCTTGACGACTTCACCCGCTCGCTCCTCACCAACCAGACCGTCCTCTTCATGAGCCAGAATGCGACCTACAGTCACCCGGTCGACGTCTCTGTACTCGGCCCACCATTCCAGAACGCCCGCGTCTGGCGCGCTACTATCAATCAGCCCGGCGAACGCGGCTATGCAGAGTACTTCGCCTTCTTCAATCTCGATGACCAGCCCGTCACCCTGCGTGCCACCTGGAAGCAACTCGGCCTCGATGGTGCGAAACACTCCGCAGAAAGCGCGTGGGGCGGCTCCGCCATCAAGGACGCGAGAGACGTCAGCGTAACATTACCAGCCCACGGCAGCGCCCTCTACCATGTGCGCTAGAACGCAGCGCACCCCGACTTCCTGTGCGAAACTGTAGGTTCTGCCGGTTTCACCGCAACTGTCGCGGACCTTCCGGCAAAGGCGATCGATGGCTGTGCTACGTTCTGGCCTCCTGGCTCTCTCGCGCAATCGTTCCTTGCGCCGCTTCTGCGAGCAGTCGAGCCTCGGCGCGCGCCTCAGCTCCCGCTTCGTCGCCGGTCTCACCATCAGCGAGGCGCTCCGCGTCGCCGAGTCCGTCAATCACCAGGGCATGGCCGTTACGCTGGACTCGCTCGGCGAGAGCGTCACCTCAGAGACTGAAGCCCACGGAGCCGCCGAGGTCTATCACTCCCTGCTCGACCTCATTGCCGAACGTAACCTCGACGCCAACATCAGCGTAAAGCTTACGCAGATGGGCCTTGAGCAATCTCCCACGCTGGCCGAGTCTATCGCTCGCCAGCTCGCCTTGCACGCACGCTCCGTCGGCAACTTTGTCCGCATTGATATGGAAGATTCACACCTCACCCAGATCACACTCGACATCGTGCGCCGTCTTAACGCCCGCGTGGAAACGCGCGGATCCATAGGCATCGTGATTCAGGCGTATCTCTATCGTTCCCAGGCCGACATCGAGCAGCTCCTCGCCGAGGGCATTCGTGTGCGGCTCTGCAAAGGCGCCTACAACGAATCCGCCAATGTTGCCTTTCCCCGCAAGGCTGACGTAGACGCAAACTTCGTCCGTCTCGGTCAACTGCTGCTCGAAAGCCCTATCTATCATGCAATCGCCACGCACGACGAAACCATGGTCGCCGCGGCCAAAACCTTCGCCACTGCCCACGGCATCGCTCCCAGCCGCTTCGAATTTCAGATGCTCTACGGTGTGCGCCGCGACCTGCAGAAGGCGCTTGTCAGGGAAGGTTATAAAGTCCGCGTCTACGTCCCATTCGGCAACGCGTGGTATCCCTACTTCATGAGGCGGCTCGCCGAACGGCCCGCGAACCTGCTGTTTCTCGCCCGCAACTTCTTCCGTTCTTGAGATGCGGATGCCGCAAGCCGCATCGCTCTACCCAGCCTGCTCCTTATACGCCAACTTTCCGCGATACCGCTTGCGCACCAGAAAACTGGTTCTGCAAACGCCGCACTTCCACGGGTAGTAGCCTAACTTCGGTAAGATCTTCGTTTCGAAAAATCCCTTCCGCTCGAGCCTGTGTGGATGCAGGTTCCCGCACCTTGGGCAGCGCACCTCACCCGTCGATCCACCGTTCTCGGGGAATCCTGTACTCGCCGCCCGTCGGCTTTTGCCGTGCAATTAGATCTCCTTGCACCAGGGACCCCATCTCACGCCACACCCCATCCTCGATACCTTTTTCGTGAGAAGGGTAGGAAAGCACCGAAAGGATCACAACGCTTGAACCCCATATAGAACGAAAGCGTGTGGGTCGGAAATCAAAAACAGAACTGAAAAAACTCGACAGTAACCGTCAATCAACACAGAAGGAATGTCAGACCGTCACCACGCAATTGCGTGCAACATTGCGATACGCGGCTCACGGACGCAGCCGCGCCAATCCCTGCAACGCCAGTTCCGTCACCGCCTTCGCCAGCGTCACTGAATCGTTCAACGACTCCGGACGCTCCAGCCGCATCTCTTTTTCCGCAGCGTATGCGCGGAACAACTTGTCCACATCATAAAGAATTTCCACGTGGTCGCAAAGAAACCCGATCGGCTGCAGAATCAGCGCCCGCACTCCAGAAGACGCCATCTCATCCAGCGTTTCCTCCACGCTCGGTCCAATCCATGGCCCGCCGCTCGCGCCCTGGCTCTGGAAGGCAAACCACCACCGCGGAATCTCAGGCACCCGCTCTGCCACCAGCTCCGCAGTATGCCGTGCCTCCTCCGCGTAAGGATCGGCCCCCGTCCCCGGCCAAAGCCGCGGACCCGCATCGGCCGCGGGCGGCTCAACTGTCCGCGTAGGCACGCTGTGCGCCGTAAACAGCACTGGCACGGGCGCGCCCGTTTCCGCGCTCAACTTGCTCCACGCCGGCCGCAGCCGCTCCGCAAACGCGTCGGCAAGCAGCGGATGCCGCGCCCATCCTTCGGTAAAGTCGATGCGCACTCCTTGCGTCTCAGACTCCACCGCGCGGCGGTAGAGTCCCACACTGGTGCGCGAGTTCTGCGGCGCCATGCAGATCACCGCAGCCTCTTCAATACCATCCCCGCGCATCTGCCGCACCACGTCCGCAATGTAAGGCCGCCAGTTCCGCATCCCCACATACACCAGAACCCGCGGGTGCCCCATCCTGGCGACGTCTTTGTTTTTGTCGCTAAGGTGGGAATCAGAATCTCCGGGGTGCCCCACCCTCGCCGCGTCTTTGTCTTTACGGCTAGGGTGGGAAGCAGAATTCATCCCACCTGCGCCGTTGAGCTCCGCCTCCACCAGCCGCGCCTGCGCATACGTGATCTCGGTCAGCGGACTGTGCCCGATCAGCGCATATCGGTGCTGAATCTCCTCCACCACTGCCTGCGGAACCGGCCTTCCGCTCACCACATTGCGCAGGTATTCGGGAATCTGTTCCACCGTCTCAGGTGTTCCATGCGCCAGCAGCAGCACCGCCTGTTTCCCCACGCCCTTCCTCCACAAACCCTAACGAACCGCTCACACCCGAGCATTAATCTCGGGTGCGGGTGCCCCATCCTAGCGGCGTGTTTGTTTTTGCCGCTAGGGTGGGAAGGCACAACTCCCAACCAGTCACTCTCAACCCATCACGAAAATGGGTGCCCCACCTTCGGCGATGCGCGTTCTTTGCGCATCGGCTAAGGTGGGAAACCACAACCCTCACCCAGCCACAATCAACTGACAACTGTTCACTGATTGCTGTTCACTGTTCCAACCGAAACTCCCGCACCATCTTCACCACCGCCTGCACATTCTCCACCGGCGTCCCCGGAACAATCCCATGCCCGAGATTGAAGATGTGGCCGACGCGTCCATTCGCAGCGCGCAAAATCTCCCTGACCCGCTGCTCCAGAATCTCTACCGGCGCAAACAGCGTAATGGGGTCCAGGTTTCCTTGCACCGCATGCCCATGGCCCACCGCACTCCATCCCTCATCGAGCGGCTGCCGCCAGTCCAGCCCAATTACATCCGCTCCGGTCGCAGCCATCGCCTCCAGCAGCCCCGCTGTCTCCACGCCGAAGTAAATCACCGGCACGCCCATCTGCTGCACCGCGCGTACCAGCCGCTTCGAAGCCTCGAACACATACGCGCGATAATCCGTCAGCGAAAGCGAGCCCACCCAGCTGTCGAAGATCTGGATCACGTCCGCACCCGCTTGCACCTGCAGCCGGCAGTACTCTGTCAGCACGGTGACCAGCTTGTCCAAAAGGCTGCTCCACGCAGTGGGGTTCAAGTACATCATCTGTTTGGTCTGGATATAATTCCGCGAGCTGCCGCCCTCGATCATGTAGCTGGCCAGCGTGTA
>JASHVE010000295.1 GCA_030039675.1 Acidobacteriaceae bacterium
GGCTTGGCAGTGCGCTCGACGACGCGTGAGGCCAGAATGCCGATGACGCCGCGGTGCCAGCCGTCGCCATCGACCAGCAGGAGGCGATCGGCAGCAAGCTCGGCCTCGGCTGCGACGCGCGTTTCAATGCAGTCCAGCGCCGCGGCCTCTGCATCGCGCCGTTCGCGGTTCAGGCGTTCCAGCTTGCCGGCGAGCACTGCCGCGCGGGCCGGGTCGCGCGTGGAGAAAAGCTCAATGACGTCGGAAGCCACATCCATGCGGCCTGCGGCGTTGATGCGCGGAGCGAGGCGAAACGCAATATCGAAACCGGTCAGCTCCTTGGAAGCCGGATCGAGAGCAGCCGCGGCGAAGAGAGCGCGCAATCCGGCGCTGGCCGGCCGGCGCAGCTCGCGCAAACCGAGCGCTGCGATCGTGCGATTTTCTCCGCGCAGCGGAACAGCATCGGCGATGGTGGCAATCGCGGCCATCTTCAAAAAGCTGGGCAGAATCTTCTCGTGCAGACGCGCCGCGTCGCGCCGCTCGAGCAGAGCCTGCGCGAGCTTGAGCGCAATGGCCGCACCGCACAGAGACTTTTCCGGATACGGGCAGCCGGGCTGGTTCGGATTCAAGATGGCGAGCGCTACCGGCACTGCTTCGTCGGCTTTCGGCAGATGGTGATCCGTAATGATCAGGTCAAGGCCGAGCCGGCGCGCGGTTTCCGCTTCGGCGAAGGCGCGCATGCCGGTGTCAACGGTGATCACGAGGCGCACACCATCGGCATACGCAGCTTCGAGCACGCTCGACTGCAGGCCGTAGCCTTCGCGCAGCCGGTGCGGCACATGGAAGCGCACAATACCGCCGAGCATTTCGATGGCCGTCTTAAGCAGCACGACGGCGGTGGTGCCGTCCACGTCGTAATCGCCATAGAGCAGCACCGGTTCGCGAGCGGCGATGGCGCGCTCCAGCCGTTCGACGGCCGCGGTCATTCCCAGCATGAGATGCGGATCGTGCAGATGGCCGTATTCGGGATTGAGGAAGGCGTGTGCTTCCTGAGCCTGCGTGATGCCACGCGCGCACAGCAACTCTGCCAGCACGAGCGGCAGGCGCGCCTCTTTGGCCAGGGCCGCGGCTGCTTCAGGATGCTGCTCGGCGAGAACCCATCGTTCGGCTGGGAGTCTGCGCGCCGAAGCAACGGAACCTGCCTGCGTGCCAGAGGTGCTCACGCGCTCTACTCTTCCTCTTCGTCCTGCGAGTGGGCATCGTCAATCACGATGTCCTGAAAGGCCTCGATATCTTCGAGCAGCGTTTGGAAGCGCTCGTACCACTCGGTCGTGGTCTCGTGCAGAAACACCAGTCCCTGGTACACGAAGCCGAGCTGGATATAGCCCAGCATGCCCGCGTATTTGCGCAGCCACTTGGCTTCGACCAGCTCGGTGGCTTCCTCGTCGGGGAAGTTCATCTCGCCGGCTTCTTCGATGAGCGCGTCGAGCTCCTCGCGCTCCATGGTCATCTCGCTGAACGTGACGAAGGGAGCGCCGACGTGCTTGGCCATCTCCACAAAATCTTTCCACGCGTCGGGATTACCTTTCCCTTCCCAGAGAATCGAAGGGATGTCTTCGGTGACGTAACCGGGGAGGCGGCGCAGCCCGTGGCCTTCAATGAAGGCCACCATGTCGTCCTTAAGCGAGAGCAGGTTGTCGGTACTCATAGTCAAGCAATCATTCTCTCAGATGCGGGCCGGGTGGCAGGCAAGAATTTGGAAAGTGTCTCGGTCCCGTCATTTGCGAACATCTTTCGACGAACAGGCACGCTACAAACTTCAATGACCAGGCGGCGGACGCACATCGGCTATCCTGAGAAGGTATCAGAGGAGACCTCGTTTGCCCGCATTTGAGCGCCACGTTTTTGTTTGCCATAATACCCGCCCCGCCGATGCACCCCGGCCCTCCTGCACAACCGATGGAAAGAGCGAATTGCACACCCACCTGCAGCAACTCACGAGAGAGGCCGGCCTCGCCGGAAAAGTACGGATCAATAAGTCCGGCTGTCTGGACCAGTGCGAGCACGGCCCCACAGTGGTGGTCTACCCTGAAGCCGTTTGGTATGGCGGCGTGAGCTGCGAAGATGCTGTCGAGATCGTCACGGAGCACCTGATTGCCGGACGGCCTGTTGAGCGTCTCCGCATCGCCGACGAATGCCTGAACACCAAGAGCTGCCCGCATCGGAGCTGAAGCTCGAGCGGTTCCACAGTTTGAGTGCCCTTGCTGAAACTGCGGAAGGTGGCATTTTCTTGAGGAAAATGCCACGCTGCGGCAGTGGTTTCAGGGTATAGCCACTGTGAAACCGCCGGCCCTATCCTCAACTGCCTGTTCCTTTTCTCTGCTTCAACCCGGTGTACATCGACCGCCTCAATGCGTTATCCTGACGCTTAACCCATGATCTTTTCCCGCGAATACATTGGGTATCTCGCCCGCCGCACGGTCAAGCACCTCATCGACGCCAAGATGATCACCACCAGCGACTTGAAGGTGACTGAAGAGCGTGTCAACACGGCTGTGCTCGACGAGCTGTCGCTTGAAGACCGCATCAATGAAGAGGTGCGCGTGATCCTCGAAGCCTACTCCGACGAGATGCGCAAGTCGGGCGCGCAGTATGCCGAGATGTTCAAGAAGGTGAAGACCGAGCTGGCAAAGAAATACAAGGCGGTGCTATGAGGATCAGCCGCGACAAGCTCAACAAGCTGGCTCACACAGTGGCCGACACGCTGGCCGAGGTCGACCAGGTCGGCTTTCTCGAAGACCGCAACACTATCCGCCAGGAGGCGCGCAAGGCGCTTGAGGCTCTGCTTACCGAAGAGGCGAAGATTGATACGGCTGCCCGCCTGAAGATCGCCAACCAGCGCAAGATCATCCTCGAAGGCTCGCAGGAGTGGGACATCCTCTATCGCAAGTACTATAACGAGGAAGTGCGCAAGCTGGGGATCTGAGCCCCTCGCAGGATGAGTTCGGCCGCCCCTGCCGCAGCAGGCTCAGCATTGGCCGAGACCGCGATTTTTGTTAAAGTAAACGAGTGGCCCTTTCGCGGCCGCTTCCCCGCATTAGTGTGGCGCTATCGTCTAGGGGTTAGGACGTGAGATTCTCAATCTTAAAACCCGGGTTCGATTCCCGGTAGCGCTACCAGCTCAACTAAGCTCGTTCCCGTTCCTCTTTCAGAGTGATGGCATTGCGGGGTGCATCATTTCCATACGGAATTCGTACGCGAAAGCGATCTCGGATGCGGGCTTCGCGACATTTGAATTCTACGACTGGCGTCACGTTCGGCACGCGAGCAACGCAGTCTGGGCATGGACCGCTTCACGCTGGCCCACCTGATTGTGGCATAGCTCGCCTTTCGTTGCCGTCCGCTATTACATCCACGTCACAGAGACGCATGTTGCCGCCGGGTTTGGGAAGTTTGTCGAGTACCAGACGCGCAACGTTGCAGAGGGATTGGCTGCAGCATTCCCACAAGCGAGCGAGACTGTCCAATGACGTTACGCAACTGTAAATCCTCCTGGTTTGGCCGCAATGCGGCTACCCGTGGAGGGTTTATTCTTCGCTGAGTTGGAGGAGAGGCGTCTCTATGATATCTGTAACTCTTTCAAAATCCTGTTATTTAACTTTGAGCGATCTCCCTGGCCGCACCGAACGGCATTTTCGATGAGTGCGCCGACCTCT
>JASHVE010000296.1 GCA_030039675.1 Acidobacteriaceae bacterium
TCAAGAAGTACCGCAAGCAGCTAAAAAGCGCGATGCCGTAATAGACGAATGGAATCGCTGCTACGGCCAAAAGTCCTATTTTTATTGGGGGGATAATCAGCAGGGCGACACTTCCTTTGCCTAGGAAACCATACCGCTATCCCAGCCTATACTACTGGCAAGAAAGGTTGTCAATTATAGGCTTATCGAGTCAGGGCTTTTCCATCATGAAGTTCGCTGCGCGTGATCTGAGCAGTTTCACCCATGAGACGACTGCGCTTCTATACAATGAAAAATGTGACTACAGAACACATAGAGAAAGAAGTGAAAGCCAGCGGATCAACGAAATCGGTCGGCTGGAAGACATTCCTGATGATCCTTGTAATGATCGTCATGGGACCGCTTGGGAATGTCTTGCTGGGTAAAGGAATGAAGCAGATTGGCGCGGTTCCGATTTGGCCGCTTTCTGAGCTGCTTCACGAGGGAGTGAAAGTCTTCACCTCCGCTTCCATTTGGCTGGGGATAAGTTCGCTGATCGCTTTCTTTATTGCGTACATGCTTGTGCTCTCCTGGGCCGACTACAGCTTTGTGCAGCCCGCCTCCTCGCTCGCTTATGGCGTGGTCGCTCTGCTCGGCTACACCATGCTGGGTGAAAAGGTATCTCCTCTGCGGTGGATGGGCATCGCGATCATCTGCCTCGGCGTCTTCGTAGTAAGCCGAACCGGTCTGCGCACGGCCCAACAGGAAACGGAGGGGTAAGCCAGCTTGCGCGACTTGATTCTTTTCACGACGATCGTGGCAGCCGGAACAGGCGGTGAGCTGTGCGTATCGCGGGCGATGAAAAACGTGGGCGAAGCGCTCAGCTTTCATCCTGCAGAGATCATCCGAGTCGTCCTGCGGGCTCTGCGCCAGCCCTGGATGTGGGTGGGCGTAGGCATGATGGCGCTCGCATTCTTTGCGCTTCTCGGCGCGTTGTCGACATACAACGTCAGCTTTGTCGTTCCAGTGACCGCACTCAGCTATGTTGCCGGTGCGCTGGGAGGGCTGGTCTTCTTGCATGAACGGGTTACCTTCTGGCGATGGATCGGCGTGTTGCTGGTAGCTATTGGCGTCACCTTGGTATTTCTCGGCAAGAGTTAAAAACTCAGACAGACCGCAATCGAGAGAACGCAGTGAGAAAAAAACTCTACGCAGGCCTGTTGGCGGCAGTCGCAGCCATCGCGCTGTCGGCTCAGGCTGCGCCAGATTCGTTGACGGAAGCGAATGCCGCACTGCAGGTGGGCGAGGCTGACAAAGCTCTGAGCCTGCTCGATTCTCTTCCCTCGTCCGCGGAGACGCACAACCTGCGTTGCCGCGTGCTGTTCTCGCTGGAGCATTGGGATGCCGCCGTTAACCAGTGCGAGCAGGCTGTCACGATGGAACCGCAGAACTCCGATTACCACATGTGGCTGGGACGTGCGCTTGGTGAGAAAGCAGGGCGAGCTTCGTTTATGAGCGCCTTCTCGCTGGCGGGCCATGTGCGGACAGAATTTGAACAGGCAGTTCGGTTGGATCCGGGGAATGCGCCAGCGCTGGCGGATCTGGGTGAGTTCTACTACAACGCGCCGGGAATCGTGGGCGGCGGTACTGACAAAGCCGAGGGCATCGCTGCGCAGTTGGAGAAAGTAGACCCGGCCCGTGCATACGAACTGCGTGGGCGCATTGCCGAGAAACGCCACGACTACGCGACCGCCGAGCAGGATCTCAAACGAGCCATTGCCGTGAGTGAGCACCCGGCTTTCCAGTGGATGATCCTGGCCAGTTTTTATAGCCGGCACAATCGCTGGGATGATCTCGATGCCGCTCTCCAAAGCGGATTGAACGCAGCGGAGAAAGACAGATCTGCCAATGTCGCGCTCTTTAATGCCGCGTCCATGCTGAACCGATGCAACAGAAATCTGCCCCTTGCGGCAAAGCTTCTTGGGGAGTACCTGGCTGGCTCGCCCAAGACCGAAGAAGCTCCAGCCTTTGTGGCGCATGCGCGGCTTGCGCGCATCGACGCTCAACTCGGAGATATCCCTGCGGCGCAGCGTGAACGCGATGCGGCGTTGGAGCTGGCTCGCGATTACCAGCCAGGTCGCGACCTGAAATTCTGATAATTGCCGGCTCGACAGGCTGCAATCAATGAAAGTCGTGCGACTCCACCTGCAGCGCGCTATCTGTTAGCGCCTTCAGCCGAATCGCCTTTACGTGTGTGACATTGTCCTGGTTCTGCAGCTTGCCTTCGACCAGCAGAAATTTGCTGCGCGTCACCACCAGCCGGTCCCGTTCATAGAGGTCGGGCGTGATGATGATGTTGGCGATGCCCGTCTCGTCTTCGAGCGACATAAAAATAAACCCTTTTGCCGTTCCCGGCCTTTGCCGCGCGATCACGCATCCTGCAACGCGCACAAATTTCCCATCCTCGCGCGCGCTCAGCTCGCAGGCCGAGAGAATATTGTTCCGTTGCAGTTCAGAACGGCGGTAATACATGGGATGTTTACCGACTGTGAGACCTGTGCCCGCATAATCTGCAACCAGCCGCTCGTCGATTCTCATCGGATCGAGCGGCTTTATTTCAGAATCGTCTTTCAGCCACTCGCCGTTTTGGCTGAGCAGAGGCCCTTCGGGTTTACCGGCCCGTTCCACTTGCCAGAGCGCATCACGCCGATGCGCAATGCCGGCAATGCGATTCAATGCACCAATGCGCGCCAGTACAGTGAGCTCTTTTTTATCGAGCGCGGGAACGCGAAACGCCAGGTCTTCCGCAGAAAGAAAAGGACCATCCTGCTCGCGTGACTGCAAGAGCGCTTCTGCCGGTTGCCTGCGCAAACCTTTTGCATAGCCAAGGCCTATCCGCAGGCTGAGTGTTCCGTCAGGTTCATGCTCAACAGTGCACGGCCAGCAGGAAACCTGAATATCGATCGGCTTCACTCGAAGGCCATGCCGTTGCGCATCTTTTATCAGCACAGCGGGTGAGTAAAAGCCCATCGGTTGATTGTTCAGAAGCGCGCAGGTAAAGGCTGCCAGATACCTGACCTTGAAGTAAGCCGACGCATAGGCAAGCAACGCGAATGAAGCTGCATGCGATTCGGGAAAGCCAAACTGGGCAAAAGAACTGATATTTTGCACAATGGTGTTCTGCGTAGCCGCATCGATGCCATTCGCAGTCATCCCGGCACGGAGCTTGCCTTCGAGATTTTTCATTCGCTCCATCGAGCGGCGCATGCCCACTGCGCGGCGCAGCTCATCGGCTTCAGCGCCGGAAAAGCCGGCGATCGTCATCGCCATGCGCAACAGTTGTTCCTGAAAGAGCGGCACGCCATATGTGCGCTTGAGGATCGGCTCCAATGAAGGATGCGGGTACGAAATCTCTTCTTTGCCCTGCCGCCTTCGCATATAAGGGCTCGCCATCTGCCCGACAATCGGGCCAGGCCGAACGATAGCTACCTGTACCACAAGGTCATAGAACTTGCGCGGACAATTCCTCGGCAGAGAAACCATCTGCGCCCGGCTCTCGATCTGAAACATGCCGACGGTATCTGCCTTTTGCAGCGTTCGATAGACTTCATCGTCCTGTGGCAACTGTGCCAGATCGATCTTCTCGCCGTAATGCGCGGGGATCAGCTCGAGACAATCCTTGATGACCGCCATCATGCCCAGGCCGAGCAGATCGACTTTAATAATGCCCAGATCGGCGCAATCTTCTTTATCCCATTGCACAACGGTGCGGCCCGGCATGGAGGCCCGCTCCAGCGGTACAACGTGATTCAGCTGTCCCTGGCAGATCACCATGCCGCCCGAGTGCTGGCCGAGATGGCGCGGCAGATCCTGCATCCTCACACACAGCTCGACATATTTCGCAATGCGCGGATGCCGGAGATCGAAGCCCGCGCTGTGAAAAGAATGCGCCATGGTGTCATTCTCACCGTGCCACTCCCAACGGCCGACAAGGCTTGACAGCTGGCTCAGCGATTCGGGGTCGAAGCCAAGCACCTTGCCAACTTCGCGTGCTGCTGATTTGCCGCGATAGGTGATAACATTGGCGGTCATTGCCGCTCCCAGCTCGCCGTAACGCCGGTAAACGTACTGAATCGTCTGCTCGCGCTTTTCTTCCGACGGCAGATCGAGATCGATATCCGGCCATTCATTGCGGCTTTCGCTCAGAAAGCGCTCGAAGAGAAGATCCATGTCCACCGGATCGACCGCCGTGATCTCGAGCGCGTAGCAAACAGCGGAGTTTGCCGCGCTGCCACGGCCCTGCACCAGAATGCCGTTGTTCTTGCAGTATTGAACGATGTCCCAGACGATGAGGAAATATCCGGCAAAACCGAGTTTTGCAATCAGTGCCAGCTCATAGTCCACCTGCTTTTTGGCACGCGCAGGCAGGTCAGGCGCCTTGGCTCCGTAGCGGCGCTGCACGCCTTCTTCC
>JASHVE010000297.1 GCA_030039675.1 Acidobacteriaceae bacterium
TCATAAAAGAATGGCGTTGGCGTGCAATCGTCAGAGGAATGTCATGCGAGTCGCTTCCTGCTTGCCTTGGGCGAAACCAGCACGGGCGGCTGGGATGCGGGTCGCCAGATCCATCTGATTCGTGCCCATTGCGGTTCGGGAAGCGGCGTCCGGTGTGATCACCTCGACGCGGCTGCCCTGCTTGCGCAGGGCCTCGATCTGGCTCTCGAGGTCCGCGCCGGGTAGTCTGCGCAGGCCCTCGAACTGACCTGCCGGTAGTGTGCCGCTCCGCCCGCCCAACGGAGAGAGCACCACTACTTTCGCATAGCCCGAGGCAAGGTCGGCGTTTTCGGCGGAGCGCACGCCACCGTCGATGTAGCGCGTGCCGTTGATGCTGTGCGTGGGCGCCAGGCCCGGCAGCGCGGTGGCTGCGGTCACAGCGTCCACGAGGTCGACCCCGGAATCGCGGTCGAACGCAGCCAACTCGCCGGTATGCGCGTTGACGGCCACCACGATCATCGGCCTGTCCGGCCATTCAGGGTGAGGCAACCTGGCCGCGACCATGGCGCGCCGCTGTTCCCCTGCTGCGGGTCCAAGGGCGGGATCGCTTTCCAGACCGAACGCACCCATCGCACGTTGCAAATCGGCTGCCGAGGTGGCGACGGCGCCGATGGCCCTCATCCGCTCGAACACCGTGGCCATCGGCAGAGTCGGCGGCCGTTCCCGGTCCTGTCCGACCGGTTGAACCGGCTGAGACAGAATCGAAGCCAACAGTTCGGCCGGCGGTATGCCGCTGCGCACCTGCGCTGCCGCGGTGGCCCCAGACGAAGTGCCGATCACCAAGTCGGCGGCCTCTGCCATATCGACACCAGCTTCGGCCAGGCCTGCGATGATGCCGATTAGCCACGCATTTCCTGCAGCGCCGCCACCGCCGAGAACCAGAGCAACGTTTTTGTGAACCATCTGCCAGCTTTCCGGTGCAAGGTGCGTGATGCGCTTGTGCGCAGCAGTCAAGTGAAACCCGTGCTTGCTGATGTCGTCTGTGCTCACTTGCAAGAAGACAGTTGCAAGGCTCTACTGCGCCATTGTGCGCTCATGAATGATCGACCACGACACGTCAAACCGATCACGCAACTGGCTAAAGCGTGTCGCAAAGAAAGTCTCGTCAAGCGGCATGTAGACCTGTCCATCTTCGGCGAGAAGCTTGTAAACCCTCTCTGCCTCTTGCGATGAGTCGACGGACAGATAGATGTAGACGCTTCTGATTTTCCCAAATACCGATTCTGGAACATCGTTTCCGATCAGCACAGTATCCCCAATGGCCAGCCGCGCGTGAATGATCGCTTTCCCTGCGTCACCTGTTGCGTTGGTACCGGGCGCCTGATCCTGCCGCATCATCATGAGGACCTTGCCGCCAAGTTCTCTTTCATAAAAGTGGAATGCCTCTTCGCAATTTCCGCCGAAATTGAGTTGTGTGTAGACCTTCATTAGGATATCTCCTCGAAGTTTGTTCGCTTGGAGCGGAGCCTAAGCGGTTTCAGCCGACCCTCTGACGGTTGAATTATCTCTGTACGCCGCCGCTGAGGATCCGTGCCAGATGTTCGTCGAGTTGACGGAACGACTGGATGGCTCCCGCTTCCATTCCGGACTGCAGGTGCCCGTCGCGCGCCTGACGAGTAGGGTGACGGATGGTGTGAGTGAGTCGTGTTCCGCCCTCGATCACGTCAAAGACCACAATGGTGAGCCACTCGGGGCGACCGACTCGCGGTTCGTCATAGCACTCGCTGTAGACGAGCCGTTCTTCGGGTGCAATCTCGCGATATACGCCGTGGAATGGGTGATCGCTTCCGTCTGGCATCCGCATAATGATCTTCCACGAACCGCCGACTCGCAGATCGATCTCGCAGACAGGGATAGTTGAGCTATTGCAACCCCACCAATGGCGAATGTGTTCTGGCTGGGTCCACACTGCAAATAGAACCCGCCGCGGGTGACGGAAGAGACGCGTAAAGCGAATCTCTGTTTCAGACGGAAGAGTCACGCTCACTTCAGCGTTTCCTTTTGAGAGCACGTTTCCTGGTCTCCTTTCTCTCAAGCGTTGAGAGGTAGTCATCGAGCCGATTCATAGAGCGGTCCCAGAACCGACGATACTTCTCTACCCAATCGGAAACCTCCCGAAGCGGAGCAGCCTCCAGACGACAGGGACGCCACTGCGCGTCGCGGCTCCGTGTGATGAGACCGGCACGTTCGAGGACCTTGAGATGTTTGGTAATCGATGGCGCACTGATAGAGAAGGGCTCTGCGAGTTCTTTGACGGAGGTTTCTCCCAAAGCGAGGCGCGCCAAGATGGCACGCCGAGTTGGGTCAGAGAGCGCCGCAAACGTAATGCTGAGGTGGTCGGACATCTAATTTTCCACTTGGCTAATTAGCCTATTGGAAAAATAACAAATTGCTTCCAGCCTGTCAAGGAGACTTCAGACTTTATGGTTCGCCCTTGCGTTGCTCGGCAGTGAATTTCGATGAGCGCCTTCAGGGCAACGCGGTCATCGAGCCACTGAGTGCTCGGACAGGCAGTGGATTTAATACTCAACGATTTGGCACTGATGAACGACCGATCCGAAAATCGCTGGACTGAAGCCAACCGCCCTTTCCGATCTTGACCAGCATTGAGTACGCTAGTACTCTTTGGTCATGCGGTATTCTCTGGAACACAAAGCGAAGAACCACGAAAGAATCCTTTCCGTTGCTGCGCGTACCTTCCGCGAGCACGGCGGGGATAGCAGCGGCATCGGGACAGTGATGAGCAAGGTAGGTCTGAAAAAAGGAGGCTTCTACCGGCATTTTGATAGTAAGGACGATCTGTTCGTCGAAGCGGTGGCGCGGGCACTCGACGAGACGGGAAGAGCTCTGGAAGAGGTCGCGAAGTCCGCACCCGAAGGTCAGGCGATGCCAGCAATTATCGAGCGTTATTTGAGCGTAGGCCACGCGAATTCGCCCGGATCCGGGTGCGTACGCGCCGCGCTTGGGCCGGAGTTCGGACGAAAACCGCCGGTAGTGCGGCAGCGGATCGAGGCATTGCTGGAAGCGTATCGCGAGCGGTTCGCGACATTCATGCCCGGGCGAACGCGAGAACAACGGCTGGCGAAGTGCAGGCTTTTGTTCCCCAGCATGGCAGGGGTGTTGATGATGGCCCGCGTTACTACGAATCCTCGAAAACGCGAGCAGATATTGATGGAGGCGAGGAACTTTTTTATAAAGTCCTTCGCCGAGGGATGAATTTTTTTGGTCGTTAAAGAGTACAGACGTACTCTTTTGAATGCAATGCGAACCACCACCGAATGGAGAGAAGAACTCATGAAATTCATGATGCTCGTTCTTATGACAGCGCTCGCCGCGGCGTCGGACGCGCAGTCACAGTCTGCTGCTTCAGGCGTGCCCAGTGCAGTTATACCGAAAACCACCGCAGTGATGGTCATTGAGACTCCCAGGCAGGGCGTAGCCGTGCAACAGATCATGACCGTCATGCCGGAAGAGATTCAGGCAACTGTGAGGCTCTATCTGGACGGAAAAATCCGTGAGTGGTATTCGCGCGGCGATGGCAAAGGCGTTATTTTCCTGCTCGATGTGAAAACCGAGGACGAGGCACGAAACATCGTCGAAGCGCTGCCGCTCGGAAAGGAGCACTTGATGAATCTTCAATATATTCCCGTCGGACCACTGATGGCGCTGAAGGCATTGAACCCAGCAGCACTGCAGTGACTCTCTCCATTTGAGGAGGGTGCCATGCCAATGGCTGGAATCTAAAAATGAGACATCATCGTGCCACAACAGATGATTTGGTTTTTCGTGAGCATTGCTTTCAGTTTGATCGCGTGGAGTATCGTCGCCGTTCGATATATCTGGCCCGAACTCCGCCGCTGGACAAAAGCCGAAGCGTTACGGCCGCTGCTGATCCTGCATAGTTTTCGCTTCATCGGTCTAGCAGTCCTGGCGCCCGGCGTCGTTTCACTCAGTCTGCCACTTACATTTGCTCACCGCATGGCCTACGGGACATGATTGCGGTGATACTTGCGCTTCTTGCGCTATTATTGCGCTCCAGTGCGGTTGGAATTGCAGCCGCGTGGATCTTTAACGTCTTTGGTCTGGCTGATCTACTCAACGCTTTCTACCAAGCCGACCGCGCAGGGCTCCTTGCAGGGCAGTTGGGAGCCGCGTTCTTCCTTCCGGCTCTGGTTGTGCCGCTGCTGCTGATTACCCACGGAGCCAGCTTCCGAATTCTTCTACAACAGCAACTTGAACCCGCGATGCAAGGATTTCCCGTTGCTCAGGCTAATCCCGATTGACGCTTTCAGGCCGATGCAATCTTTGAGCTTGTTTGCAGAACCAAAGTAATGAGAGATGAACCTTCGCAAGTTATCCAAACACCCGTCGGGTTGGCGGAAAAGATCTCCTGCGCAGCCCACTTGTCCGATCAAGGCTAACGACTATACGGCCACGTGGCCCGCGTTTCATTGTCGGTGAGTGCGTTGGGGATAAAGCGCTTATCGAGATTTCACTCGCGTCATTAAGTGTTGAACCCCGTTTACCCGTATCCAAAATCGATGGAGGCATCCGAGTGGCTTTCAACGAGTGCCTTCACTAGGCGTTTCGAGAGTGATTTGCGCAACCGTTGACTGTTGTAATATCCGTTCAAAATCGTTGAAGAAGCAGGAGAGATCTGCGCGGCTGCATCCAGGCACGAAAATCGGCACACGCACAGGTGGGTTTTTGCTGGTGAGCACGGTGGCTGCGCGCATCTGTTCGAGGGTTTGCGTTGTGTAAAAGACGCGCACGGAGTTTTTGCCGTCTGCCGACTGCCAAAGCTCGAAGACGAGCGCACCGCCAGGCGGAATATCGTCGGCTCTCCCATCGGCAATCCAATGCAGGCCTAATGCGCCTGCGATGCTGGCGATGTTGGTGTCGTGCCCAATGAGGAACAACGCGCGGTCGTTGACACAGCTGATTGCGCCGGCTACCGGCTTTTGCGTGGCCGCCTGCGAAAGCGACAACACAATCTGATGCAGCAGATTCGAGGCCTGAATGCGAGCAATCGGTTCTGGCCGCTGCGAGATATCCGATGCGGCGGTGTGAAGATCGATCAAATTGCGCAGGTTTGCGCCGTTTACACAGCCCCAGCCCACATCTGACGCATCCATGCCTTCGGTGTATTCAAACAGAATATTTTCGGTAAGTGTCGATGCTGTGCTCAACGGGCCGCGCAATTCCGCAAGGTGATCTTCAGACCCCGGGGTGAGCTTTGCGGGAATGTCGAGAATCGACCGCCGGCTGGTGGGCGCAGCGGGATCTCCGCACTTCGAGAGAATGCCATCGAGTTCGGTGAGCTGCGCGCGAAAAGCCTCGGTTGGATTGTTGGGATTGCCGCCGATGCTTCCGGCAATGGCCGCAACCGCCAGCGCCGGATCGACAGAATTGATATGCGCCTCAAGCGGATGGAAGAGCGCATCCGGCGTGCCTTGCGGCAGCCCGCCAATCTCCGGCGCGCATCCGGGAAACAGGCCTTCCGCCATCGCCTTTGCGGTCTCGCGTGTGCGCTCATCGGAGTCGGCGTAGAAGCTGACGTGCGCCGCATCTTTGCAGCCCGTGGCGGAGAGCAGACCTTCGCCGGCCAGTTGCGCGCGGTCGTACGCGCCGAAGAGCTTCATCAACTGGAAGCCGTGATCGGTAAGATAGCCCGGCTTTACCGTCCACTTCGGCCACGGTGCGGCCGAATACATGTTGTACTGCTCAGCATTGCCGGTCGGCGAACGGACGCCATGGCGACTGAGATAGATAACGAACCGAAGCTGGGGATCGTTGGCCGGAGCACCGGGCATCTGCGCGGCGTCGTGCAGTGCACAGGCAACAAGAAAAGCAAAACAAAGCACGGCAACATACGGCGCAGCACGCGGCATCGGCGGGTCCCTCGGTGACTCGTTCTGTCTCATAAGAATAAGGCCGGTGCAGAGAGAGGCTGATAGTGCCGGCCTGTGAATTCCAATCCGTCCTCTACCGTTCCCTGCTCGAATCCCAGCGCAAGGTAGCGCTGTAGGTGGGCTTATAGTACTCGCGCTGGGTCACATATTGCGGTTGCCCGTTATAGTAGCCAAAAACCTCGTTGGTCAGGTTCAGGCCGTCGACGATCACGTGCAGTCCGCGCCACACGCGGACTCCAGCCTGGGCGTCGATCTGCAGGTGCGAATAAGCGTAATTGTCGCCCAGGGGGCCGTTCGACGGGCCCGCAGTGTTGTTGGCGGGATCGGCTTGGTTGTTGAACCACTGGTAGGCATAGTCGTAATCGCCGTTAAAGGTCATGCCAAGGTGAACGGCATAGCGCCCCAGCTCATAGCCGGGCTCGAAATTGAAGGCGTTGCGCGCGGTGCCGATAAGCGGCGGCGAATACGTGCTCCCCGGAACGCCGTTGGTATGCGAGTCGGCATACGAGTAGT
>JASHVE010000298.1 GCA_030039675.1 Acidobacteriaceae bacterium
CACCGTTACCGTGGGCGTGATTTTGCTTCCGGCGCTCGTCACCACTACAGAACCCGAACCCGAAGCGTCGTTGTACGTCGACGCTCCGGATGTGTCGGGTGTGTAGCTGGCATTCAGCGGATCAGTGCCCACCGGCAGCGTATTGGCAGGAATTGTGAACGTGGTGCTCCCATTTGAAAGCGTCGCAGGCGTGGCCGCGGTGTATGTACCGCTTGCCAGGCTCACGCTTCCTGTCGGCATCGGGTTCCCCGTTCCGCCGCTGACAGTCACCGTCACCGTCAAGGCCTGCGCTGTGGTAATGCTCGTGGGAGAGGCTGTCACCGTCACCGTTGGTGTCGCCTTGCTGGGCGGATTGTTGCCGCCGGTACCGGCGTTGGCGCTGTTCGACGTGCAAGACTGCACGCCAACTATTCCGGCGACCAGAGCCATCAGGCCCAGCAGTTTATGCCAGTTGCGCCGCCGCGTAGGCAGGCACAACAGAAGCACACAAGCCAGGGCCGCTCCACCCGCTCCATACCTGCGGAATAGAGGAGTCTCCGGCTTGTTCAGCGCTCCGCTCGTCGGAGCCGTCGTAGTGATCGTCAGCGTCGATGTGCCCGCAGTCGTTCCCGAAATCGTCACCGGACTGGTTGAAAAGCTGAATGTCGGCAGATCCTGAGCTCCCGACGGGCTCGAGGCCACGACTGCCGTCAGCGTCACGCTGCCTGTAAAGCCGCCAGTCGGCGTCACCGTGATCGTGGAGGTGTTGCCTGACGTTGCGCCCGGCGCAATCGAGACGCTTGTGCCGCTGATCGTAAAGCTGGGCGTCGCCGCCGCAGTGACCGTCACCGTTGTTGTGCCAGTCGTAGAGTTGTAAATCGGCGAACTGGTCGAGTCCGGCGTGTAGGTCGCCGTAAGGGTGTCGGTTCCCACAGCCAGCGATCCCGCGGGAATCGTAATGCTCGCGCTGCCGCTCGCTAGCGTCGTCGCTGCCGAAGTGTAGCCCCCGCCTGCCACAGTAACCAGCCCGGTCGGCGCCGCATATCCGCTGCTGCCCGCCATCGTGACTGTCACGGTGGTTGACTGCGCTGTGGTGATGCTCGATGGAGAAGCCGATACCGAAACCGCCGGCGTGATCTTCGCGATCACCGTGACCGTCCCTGTCCCGGTCGCCGGGTTATAGACCGAGGAACTGGTCGAGTCCGGATTATAAGTTGACGTGAGTGTGTCGGTTCCGACCGCCAGCAATCCAGCCGAAATCGAAATGCTCGCGCTGCCGCTCGCCAGTGTGACCGCGGTCGAGGTATAGCCTCCGCCCGTCAGAGTCACCGATCCCGTCGGTGTGGGGTTACCTGACGTGCCCGCAACCACAATCGTCACCGTCAGCGCCTGCCCCGTGGTGATTTGCGATGGAGACGGCGTCACCGTGACCGTGGGCGTTGCATTGCTCGGGCTCGTCACGGTCACGGAGTGGGTGCCCGTCGCGTCGCCGTAAGTCGCCGAGCTATTTGTGTCGGGTGTGTAGGTCGCCGTCAGCGTGTCGGTGCCCACCCCCAGCGATCCCGCGGGGATGCTGATGCTGGCGCTGCCGCTCGCCAGCGTGGTCGCCGACGACGTATAGCTGCCGCTGGTCACCGTCACCGAGCCTGTAGGCGTCGGGTTGCCGCTGCCTCCACTCACAGTGACCGTAACCGTGAGCGCTTGCGTCGCTGAGACGCTGGAAGACGACAGGCTGATAGTAATCGTCGGAACGATCGTCCCGCTGTAGTTGTTCAGAAATTGCCCGATATCGAGCGAGCCCAGTCCCGTGACTTCGTCGTATCCCGTCCCCACTAAATAGCCCGCTTGCCCGCCTGTCAGACTTGTTGGGCCGGGAATGCTGTTGTTGCACATGCTCGGCGTGCTTACGCTGCATGACGTCACACCGCTGGTCGCAACCGTCACGTCATGAAATGCCGCGGCCGTTGCTGCGGACTCCTCATAGATCCACGGGTTCAGGTTGCCCTGCGGCCCATGCTGCTTCTGGTTCAGCAGGGCCGCCACCCCCGCCATGCCCGGAGCCGTCGCCGAGGTCCCGCAGAATCCGATGAAATCGTAGCTGCCATTCGAGCCCGCTACACAGCTGCCTCCGCCCGCCGCCATACAGCCGAAATAAGCGTCGTGACACGATGCCGAAAAAGAAATATCCGGCGTGTAGCGGCCGGCCCGGGCCGAGGGAACGCCGGTTCCCGTCTGCCAGTTCGGCGTGGCGATGTAGGCGCTCACTCCGCCACCGGAAGAGGCTACCTGCGTAGCGGTCGCAGTGCCCGGCTCATTCCATCCGCCCTCCGGAATGTAGCTGAGAGCTGAGAGCAGGCCGGTGCCGTTGTTGGGGCTCCAGTACTGCGAAGGATCGCTTGCGTCGTTGAACTCCGTCCCTCCGACGCACGTCGCGTAGCTCGACGAGCAAATGGAATTCGGGCTGTTGGGTGCCGGACTCGCAGGTGGCGTGGCAAATGCCGTGTCGCAACCCGACGCCCCGGAGTCGCCCGACGAGACAAAAACGGAAATCCCCTCCGCAGCCGCCTGTTGAAAGAGCTGATCCCAGAACGTGACGCCCGAGGAGCCCGCGTCTGATTCGCACTCGCCGAAGCTGATCGACATGATGTTGGCGGGCACGGGCGTCGTTTCCACCAGATACTGCGCATCGGTTACGATGCCGTTGCTTGTTCCGGTCGTGCTCGCCACTACGAGCAGCAGGTTTGCAGCCGGCGCCACGCTGCCGGCCCGCAGCACGTCGAGCGTTGCCTCGCTCTGGTTTCCGATAACCGCGTCTCCACCTGAGGGCGGCGAGGTATACGCGGGTCCGGGGTCGAGCCCTCCAAACGCGGTAGGCACCACCTCCGTTGGATTCGTGAAGGTTGTGTCTGTTTGCGCCATGAAGTTGGTAAAGTCGGCCATGTCGGTTCGCGACTCGGCCACAATCCCGATCGTCTCACCCGTTCCGGTCCAGGTCGTCGGCACGTCGTAGATCTTGCTGAAGTCGGCGGGGCCAATAAAGTAGCCGGCGCCAGTGGTCACCTGCGGCGCATACGATTCGACTCCTGTAATGTGATGCAGAGGCCGGTCCGCGATTGTGTACAACCCCCGTACTGCCTTGATCACCGGCGCCAGCGCCTGCGGAATCGCGGGATCGCTCGCGACCGAGACCCGTTGCTCGCCGTGAACCATGTAGGTGTGAATCTCGGCGCCGAAGGCCTGTCCTACATTCCCTGCCGTCCCGCTGAACCCGATAAAAATTCGGCTCGGCGAGACCCAGTTGACGTGCAGTCCCTCCGCTTCAAGCCAGCCGGTGACGGCCGCGATGTCCTCATCGGAGAGACCGAACTGCGCACCCACCTCCGCGGGCGTCAGCCATTGATGGAACTCGGGTGAGCTTGGATCCTGTTGCTCGGCAAGCAACTGCTCAAGGGCCTGCTCCTGCAGGGGCGATCGCGCCAGTACCAGCGTTAGCGACCCCATATCCTGATCTGCAGGCGTCAACCCCAGGTCGTTGGCCGCGTTGGCCCACAGCGGATGGTGGTTGGCCAGCACCCGCACCTGCGTTGTGTCGACCCCGCCCGTGACCAGGTTGGGAAGCTGCGCGCGGAGCACGGCAGCGGCCGAAAAAAGAAGAATGGAAAGGAGCGCCAGAGCCTTTCGGCTTCTGTTGGCTCGGGCAGTCGTGTTCTTGCAGCACGCACGCGTGCAGAAGGTGCAAGCAGGGAACTGACGCATCGGGGGAGGTCCTTTGGTCAGGATGTTGAGAGCGATTATAGGCTAGCCACATGAATTTTGAGCGGCACGGAAGTCCCGTAGCTTTCAAAATGTTTTACAGTATTCCCGAAAAATAACTTGCAAATTGCAAGGCAAATCGGCAAGAATCGCCACTGCAGCGGCTTTTCCGGACGGCTCAATCTAGAGCCTGTTACTAACTTTCGCGCGGGCGGCGCTGGGAGGCAATTTTTTCGAGTTCTAGGAGCGAGGAGTGACGCATACCGGGTGTCTGCTAACGACGAGCGACAACGAAATCGGAAAAATTGGCCCCAGCCCGAAGGGTTGCGGCGCAAATCGGTCCATACTTCGTTGTCGGCCTCGACCTTGGAACCGCCAAAGCCTTCGGCCTTCGCCTCGTCTGGCCCGATTTTCGCTCGCAACGCTGCCCACGGGAAAGTTAATAACAGGCTCTAAGTCCAACGCTCCGCAAAACTCAGTTGGGAGAGACTCATGAGCACTGTGCGAGTGCTGGTAG
>JASHVE010000299.1 GCA_030039675.1 Acidobacteriaceae bacterium
AGAAGCAGAAGGGCTCCTCGGCCATGCCGCACAAAAAGAACCCGATCACCAGCGAGCAGATCAGCGGCCTGGCCCGCGTGCTGCGCGGCAACGCCCAGGCGGCCTTCGAAAACATCCCGCTCTGGCACGAGCGCGACATCTCCCACTCTTCCGTCGAACGCGTCATCTTCCCCGATTCGACCATCCTCGTCGACTATCTGCTCGCCAAGACCACAGACCTCATCGACCGCCTGCTCGTCTACCCCGAGCGCATGAAGCGCAACCTCGAAAGTACCGGCGGCCTCATCTTCAGCGGACAATTGCTGCTCGATCTCGCCGAAGCCGGCATGCTGCGCGAAGATGCGTATCGCCTGGTGCAGTCGCACGCCATGCGCGCCTGGAAAGAGGATTTGAACTTCCGCGACGAAGTCTCGCACGACCCGGCGATCACAGGCCTGCTCAGTGAAGAAAAGCTCGCGCGCACCTTCGACTACACACGTCAGCTAGGCAACGTCGACGCAATCTTCAAGCGCGTGCTGGGAGAGTAAGTAGACAAACGCGCCGCAGGCGCAATGTTCGTTAGCCCCGCGCTTCAGCGTGGGGGGAATCGCCGTTGTAGAATGAGAGTCCCGTAGGGACGGTGCAGGATGGCCCACACGTATGCGAACAATTTCGTTCATTGTGTTTTCAGCACGAAGGATCGCCGCCCTCTGATTCCCGCAGTCCGTGCAGTCGAGCTCTATGCCTATCTGGGGGGCATTGCCCGCGGCGAGGGCTTCTCGCTTATTGCCGCTGGCGGAACGGAGAATCACATCCATTTGCTCTTTGTCTTGCCGGCGCCGTACTCCCTTGCCCGAGCCGTTCAGAAGCTTAAGGGAAGTTCCTCCCGGTGGATGGGGAATGGCTTTTCCTGGCAAGAGGGATACGGCGCTTTCAGCGTCAGCCCTTCGCAGGTGCCGGTCGTGAAGAGATACATCCAAAGCCAGCAGGAGCATCACCGCAAGCGCAACTTTGAAGAGGAATTTGTCGTCCTTCTCCGCAATTCTGGAATCCAGTACGACGAGCGTTATGTGTTCGGGTAAGGCATGGCCTCGTCCCTATGGGACTTGATTTGATTTCAATGGCTGGATACCCCACGCTGAAGCGCGGGGCTAACGAACATTGCGCCTCCGGCGCGCTTTCCCAAGTAGAACGCTGGCGGCAGCGACTCGAAGCTTAATGAACCTGACCCTCGCCATCACCGGCGCCTCCGGCGCGATCCTCGCGCAAGAGATGCTGCGTGCGCTCGAAGCCGACGACCGCGTAGCCCGCGTCCACTTTGTCGCCTCGGAAAACTCGCTCCGCGTGCTGGCCGAAGAACTCGGCCTCAGCGGCCGCAACGATCTCGTCGAAAAACTTCTCGGGGTGCCTCCGGTCAAAACCATTCAGCACTCTGACGCCGATATCGGCGCCGCCATCGCCAGCGGCAGCCATCCCTCGAACGGCATGGTCGTTCTTCCGTGCTCCATGGGAACGCTCGCCGCTATCGCCAACGGCCTCGCCAACTCGCTCATCGCCCGCGCCGCAGACGTTACGCTCAAAGAACGCCGCCGGCTCATCCTCTGCGTCCGCGAGACGCCCTTCAATCACATTCACCTGCGCAACATGACGCTCGCCGCTGAAGCCGGCGCGACCATCTTTCCCGTCATTCCCGCCTTCTACAACCGCCCCGTCGACTCAACCGAGATGGCCCGCCAGTTCGTCTTCCGCGTGCTCGCACACATCGGCCTGCCCCAGCCCGGCGCCTACATCTGGAAGCCGGAAGAGTAGTGCGGCTGTCTCTCGATCTTCTTTCATTTGACAGCCACGCAGCCCGCAACAGATACTGCTTTCTATGCTGCACTTAAAGGAATACGGAATTGCGGCCATGGCCATGTGTATGTCACGTGGACCCCTCCGTGCGGCCCCTCCGTGCGCTTTTGAGCGGCGAATGCGCTAGCAGCGCAACCGATTTAGAAGTCAAGCGGCCCGGGTCCTCCAACAGGACGCGGGCCGTTTTTTGGTTCCCCGCCGTCTCCCGAGTCGAACATTTTTATTCGAAGGAGCCACCATGTCCGAACCGAATCAGCGCCAGCTCGCCACGCTTGCTGTGCACGCCGGCCAGTCGCCCGACCCCGCCACCGGCGCACGCGCCGTGCCCATCTACCAGACCACGTCGTACCTGTTTCAGGACGCCGACCATGCTGGCCGGCTCTTCGCGCTCCAGGAGTTCGGCAACATCTACACCCGCATCATGAACCCGACGACCGACGTCTTCGAGAAGCGCGTGGCGGCCCTCGAAGGCGGTGCCGCAGCTCTGGCGACCGCCTCCGGCCAGGCAGCAGAGACTCTCACCCTCACCACGCTGGCCGCGGCCGGCGATGAGATCGTCTCCACCACCTCGCTCTACGGTGGCACCTATAATCTCTTCCACTACACGCTGCCGCGCCTCGGCATCAAGGTGCGCTTTGTCGATGCCGACGACTTCGACGGCTTGCGCGCCGCCATCAATGAAAAAACGCGCGCCGTCTACACCGAAACTCTCGGCAATCCCAAGCTCGACATTGCTGACGTCGCCCAGCTCGCCGAGATCGCCCACGCCAGCCACATTCCGCTGGTGATCGACAACACCTGCGCCACGCCGGCATTGGTCCGTCCCATCGAGTGGGGCGCGGACATCGTCGTAAACTCGGCGACGAAGTTCCTCGGCGGCCACGGAAATTCCATCGGCGGCGTCATCGTCGACGCCGGCAAATTCGACTGGGCCGCTTCCGGCCGATTCAATGACTTCACCGAGCCCGACCCCTCCTACCACGGCCTTTCCTACACGCAGGCCTTCGGCCCACTGGCTTTCATCCTCAAGGCGCGCGTGCAGGGACTGCGCGACACCGGCGCGGCACTCTCGCCCTTCAATGCATTCCTGATCCTGCAGGGAATCGAAACCCTCCATCTGCGCATGGAGCGCCACTCGCAGAACGCGCTCGCCGTCGCCAGGCACCTCGCGCAGCATCCCGGCGTCGAGTGGGTCAACTATCCCGGCCTCGAATCCAGCCCCTACTACGTGCGCGCTCAGAAGTATCTGCCCACAGGACAGGGAGCTCTCGTCACCTTCGGCATTAAAGGCGGCTACGCAGCCGGCAAAAAGCTTATCGACTCGCTCAAGCTCTTCTCGCTTCTGGCCAACATCGGCGACGCCAAGTCGCTGGTGATTCATCCTGCTTCGACCACGCATCAGCAACTTTCGGTAGAAGAGCAGGCAGCCACCGGCGTAACGCCGGAGCTGGTTCGGCTCTCCGTCGGCATTGAAGACATCCGCGACATCCTCGCCGATCTCAACCAGGCCATTGAGACCGCCAACGGGCACACCTTTGCCGGCGCCCACAACCCCGGGGCGCTTGCGGCACAATAAAAGTAATGACGGATACGCACAATCGCAGCGGCGTCTCGCCGCCCACGTCGCAAGTTCTTACGCCCACCTACGAGGGCGACTTTGTGCTCAGCGAGCCATTGCCGCTCGAGTGCGGGCGCACACTGGCCTGTCCCACGCTGCATTACGCCGTCTACGGCCGGTTGAATGCAGCGAGAGACAATGCCGTTCTCGTTTGCCACGCACTCTCGGGCTCCGCGCTGGTAGGCTCCTGGTGGCCTGAGATCTTCACTCCCGGCGCAGTTCTCTCTCTGGAACACGACTTCGTCATCTGCATCAATATGCTCGGCTCCTGTTACGGCTCGACCGGACCCGGCTCGGTGAATCCGGAGACCGGCGAAAGCTACGGACCCGACTTCCCTCTCGTTTCCATCCGCGACAACATACGCGCCCAGGCGCAGCTCCTCGACTCGCTCGGCATCCGTCGTTTGCGCCTCGTTCTGGGCGGGTCCATCGGCGGCATGCAGGCCATCGAGTGGACCATGCTTTACCCGGAGCGCGTCGAGCGCGCGCTCGTCATCGGCGTAGCGCCGCTTGGGGCCATGGGCCTGGCCCTCAATCACCTCCAGCGCCAGGCCATCCAGCACGACCCCGAGTGGGAGGGCGGCCGTTACCTGCCGCAGAAGCCTCCGCGCAGCGGGCTCGCGCTCGCGCGGCAGATCGCCATGATCAGCTATAAATCCGCGCCGCTCTTCGAAGAGCGTTTCGGTCGCAATCCCAACCGGAACGGCGAAGATCCGTGGCGTCTTGATGGCACGGGCAGCGGTCTCGTCGGTGGGCGCTTCGATATTGCCGGCTATCTCGATCACCAGGGCCAGCGCTTCATCGATCGGTTCGACGCCAATGCGTACCTTGCAATCCTCCGCACCATGGACACCTGGGACCCTCTTCGCGGCTATGCGTCGCCGGCGGAAGCCTATGGCCGCATTCGCGCCCATCTCGTCTTTGTCGGCATCAGCTCCGACTGGCTGTTTCCCGCCGACACGGTACGCCGCTTCGCCGAGGAAATCAGCGCCGCCGGTGCCCAGATCGATTACCGCGAGATGACCAGTGATCACGGCCATGACGCCTTTCTGGCCGAGCAGGTCGAGCTGGTGCGTCTGCTTCAGTGACTGCGGCGCGTAATGCTCGCGCGCCGCAAAGGCCGCATCTAGATTTTGCGGCCCCGGACTTTGCGGCGCTGGTCGTTCGGCGCCGGCGGCTCGGGTCGCCTGGCTTCGCAAACAGAGCGTTGCGAGTGGCCGGATGCTTTGCTGACGGTAGGCGATTTTTCCGTGTTACCTTGCTTGTCAGAGAGAGATTGGGTTTCTATAATCCTTCCAATACAGCCATGGAGGCCGTGGTATTGTTATATCCGTTATTCCGGCGCACAGCCGCCGCCCGAGAGCGGCTGCACGTTCCACCGGATTGATCGTATCGATCCCCATTTCGGCATTTTCCAGGAGCACTGAATGAAGAAGTTAGTCTTTGCATCTGCGATCGCATTGGCAAGCGTGAGCCTTGTTTCCGCGCCGGCGTTGCGAGCTCAAGCTCAGGGTGGTTCCGATCAGCTCACCATCCAGAATCCGGCCGAGTTCAACGCCTATCAGCAGGCGATTACGCAGACCGATCCGACCGCCAAGGCCTCCGCCCTCGAAAGCTTTCTGCAGACCTATCCGCAGAGCGTCGTCAAGAAGGCGGTTCTCGATGAGCTGATCACTACGTACCAGCAGCTGAACCAGCCCGATAAGGCCCTTAGCGCGGCCTCCCGCCTGTTGCAGGTCGATCCAAATAATATGAAGGCCATCTTCTTCTCCGTTTATGTCAAGAAGAGCGAGTGCCAAAAGAATGTAGATCCGCAGACCGGAAAGCTGTCTGACCCATCGCCCTGCGACGATGCCGCTACCCTCGCCCAGAAAGGTCTCACTGCCTCCAAGGCGGAGGGTATGTCGGATGCCGATTGGAAGAAGATGACGGACCAGGTCTATCCGGTCTTCTACTCTGCCATTGCGCTCGACGATGTCCTTGCCAAGCAGGACTACGCGGGCGCGATCGATCAGTACACC
>JASHVE010000300.1 GCA_030039675.1 Acidobacteriaceae bacterium
CTGGTGCGCAGGGCGGCGCTGCACCAGAACGATTTGAGCGCGCATCTCACGCCTGCGACTGCAATGCTGCAGCAGCGGTCGGCGGCACTGGGCGCGTATCTCGGACACCAGATCGGCGCCGCGAGCGCGCGGCCTGGCTCCTTCGGCTTGCTCTACAGCTTTCTGCAGCAGCAATCGGTATTGCTCTCGTATGTGGATATCTTTCGCTGGACGGCTGTGCTGGCGTTCTTTTGCGCGGGCGCGGTGTGGCTGTTCAAGAAGCAACCGAAACATGCGGCCCCGCCGCCAGGCGCGCATTGAGGATCTTCACCGCTTGAAGGAAGCGCGCGGAAACGCTTACGCCTCCAGAGGCAACCGCACAGCCGCGGTTCGTTTCCTATAGAGCAAACGCATCGGAGGCTGCGTTTCGTTCATAGCCAGAGGAGTGAGGTTTTCGCGATTTCCCTCTGCTTGCCGGCGGTGAAGGAGAATCGCACTGGCAGCCGCCGGCCCCTGCCTGCTCTGCGGCATCATCCCATGAGTGGTAGGAACTTGCGCTCGGTCTCGTCATAGCGCTCGATGCGGCCGGTGAGAATGTCGTAATACCACCCGTGTACACTGAGCCTTCCGTGCACGAGGGCGCGTGCGACGGCGGGCTGCTCGCGCAGGTTCTTGAGCTGCGCCACCACGTTGCCGCGAATCACCGAAGCGAGCTCGGCGCTTTCCCCATCGGCGGGATTCAGCGGCTGTCGATGCGAGAAGGCTGCTTCGACATGTTGCAGCCAGCGCCGCGCCTTGGGAAGATTCTCAAGATTTTTGCGGTCAATCGCGGCCTTGAGCGCCCCGCAGTCCGAGTGGCCGCAGAGAATTACATGCCGGACCTTGAGCGCCTCGACCGCGTATTCGATCGTCGCGGTAGTGCCGTCCATCTCGCTGTGGTCTTCGACGGGCACCACGTTGCCGATGCAGCGCGAGATGAATAGATCGCCCGGGCCGGTGCCGAGAATTAAATCGGGAACAATGCGCGAATCCGAACAGGTGATGAAGAGATATTCGGGAGCCTGCGATTCAGCCAGCAAATGAAATTGCTGGCGCTTCTGGGGGAAAACTTCCGTCTGAAACCGCTGATAACCTTCGAGCAGCCGGTGCATATTTCCAGACTAGCGCCTGCGGATGGGTGCGGTATAGTGGGGTCGATGTTCCCAGGATTCGACTTGCCAATCTGTTCGCTTGTGAAGAGAGCGTGCGGGCTTGCTTTTCTAACGGTGTTTGCGGTTGCGCCTATCGCTATGTGTGCGCAGACGGTCGATGCGATCGATCCCGATCTGCGCGGGCGGATCGATCGCATCGTTTCGCAGGTGCTGCAGCAAACGGGTGTGCCGTCGGCGTCGATTGCTATTGTGCAGCACGGGAAGACCGTGTATACACGCGCTTATGGCGACGCGCGATTGGCGGAGGGTGCGGAGCCGGCGGTTCCAGCGACGCCGGAGATGCGTTACTCGATTGGCTCGATTTCGAAGCAATTCACGGCTGCCGCTATTCTGCTGCTGCAGGAGGAGGGCCAGCTTTCCATCGACGATCCGGTGGGCAAATACGTGTCGGGGCTGACGCGCGGCAACGATGTAACAATTCGCGAGATCCTTTCGCACACCTCCGGCTGCGAGGATTATTGGCCGGAAGATTACCTGATGACGCCGATGCTGCAGGCCGAATCGGCGCAGCAGATTCTCGATACCTGGGGTAAGAAGCCGCTCGATTTTGAACCGGGAACGCAGTGGCAGTATTCAAACACCAACTACGTAATTGCCGGCCGCATTGTGGAGAAGGTCGCCGGCGAGCCGCTCTTCGACTTTCTCACGCAGCGCATTTTCCGGCCGCTCGGAATGAAGTCGGTGTGGAACTCCGATGAGGCCGCGCTGACGCAAGCCGACGCGACGGCCTATTACCGCCACGCGCTCGGGCCTCTGCGGATGGCGCCGAAGGAGGGCCGCGGCTGGATGTTCGCCGCAGGCGAACTGGCCATGACAGCGCACGACCTGGCGTTGTGGGATGAGAGCCTGATGGCCAAAACGATCCTGAAGCCCGCGAGCTACAAAGAAATGTTTACCGAGGTGAAGCTGAAGGATGGCAAGGGCACGCACTACGGTCTCGGCGTGGAGGTGCGCGATCGCGACGGGCACCGGTCGATCGAGCACTCGGGCGAAGTCTCCGGATTTGTCTCCGACAACGAGGTGTTGATCGACGATGGTACTGCTGTGGCCGTGCTCACCAATCAGGATGCGGTCGGCGCCGCGTCCATGATCGCCAGGCTGGCCGCGCCGCTCGTCGCCGGATATCCGCTGGCGCCTGCCGAGGAGCAGGCGCTCGAGATCTACCGCGGGCTGCAACTCGGGCTCATCGATCGCAGCCTGCTCGCGCCCAACCTGAGCGATTACTTTACAACCGAAGCGCTGGGGGATTATCAGTCGAGCCTTGCGCCGCTGGGCGAGCCGCTCAGCCTGCGGCAGACGCACAGCGAACTGCGCGGCGGCATGACCTTTCGCGAGTTCGAGATTGTCTATCCCAACCGCCGGCTTGAGCTGACGACGTACACGTATCCGGACGGCAAGCTGGAGCAATACCTCATCGCGCCGGAAGAGTAGCCGCTATGACGCAACCAACTCCAGGCTCAGTCCCTATCCCGTCCGCTGCGGCGGAGTCTGTTACACGGGCTCAGCGCATTGCCTTCACACTTGCGTTGGCGGGAGGCAGTCGTGTTATACAGCTTCGCGACCGCCTGTTCGGACGTGTTCCGCGGCGGGCGCAACAAGCCGATGGACTCAGCTTTGCCTCTCGAACGATCATAAGTGGCCGCAACCGAATCGATGCAGTTTTTGCTTTACCTGAATGCGAGTCTGTGCGCGCCACGGTGCTCATCTGCCATGGCATTGGCGAAGTGGTCACCCAGTGGATGCCCATTCAACGGTTGTTGGCCACTCGCGGTGTCGCCTCGCTTGTCTTCGATTATTCCGGCTATGG
>JASHVE010000301.1 GCA_030039675.1 Acidobacteriaceae bacterium
ACTGCCTCCGGTTCTTGCGATGCGGCAGGGGCGCGCCGCACACTGATAGACGGGATGCATCTTCTTCCGATTACCGAGATTTCTGTGGGTGCGGCAGCGGTTGCGGGACTCGCGACAGGCGGCTGGTTTTATGCGTCCCGCTGGCCAGCTTCGCGCCTGTTTGGCGAGGCGCTCACAGCGCCCGCGCGACCCGGCGAGCTGGCGCTGACCTTCGACGACGGGCCGAATCCTGCATGGACGCCGCGGCTGCTCGACCTGCTGGCCCGTCACGAGATCCACGCGACGTTCTTTCTGCTGGGCGGGTTTGCGCAGGCCGAGCCGGAGCTGGTGCGGCGGATCGCCGGCGCCGGGCACCTGATCGGCAACCACACGTGGTCGCATCCGCATCTGTCGAGCACGCCGGCGGCGCAGATTCGCGAAGAGCTAGTGCGCACGAGCGCGGCGCTCGAGCAGATCACGGGCGCGAAGGTGGAGTATTTCCGGCCGCCCTTCGGCGCGCGGCGGCCGGCTGTATTTCGCATTGCGCGGGAACTGGGGCTGCGGCCGGTGCTGTGGAATGCGATGACTTCGGACTGGAGCGAGCCGTCTGCAGAGCGGATTGCGGAGCGGCTCAGCGCGAAGGTAGAACGGCTGACCCGGAGCGGCCACGCGGTGAACATTGTGTTGCACGATGGCGGGCATCGCGCTCTGGGGACCAACCGCGGACCTTCGATTCAGGCGGCGGAGAAGCTGATTGCGCGGTATAAAAACACGCACAGGTTTGTCCGGCTGGATGCGTGGAGCGGCTGAGCTGAAGATCGGCTGCGCGGGCGTGTTCACGCATTGAAATGGAGCCGCTCAGACTTTCTCTTTGAATTTAAGAGCAACCGGCTCAGCGGGAATGAGCTTGAACTGCATTCCCTCCACAGCGCGGCGCTCATCGCTCATGGTTTGCTCGAGCGCCTGCTGGGTCTCATAGAGATCGTCAGCCAGACTGATGCTGGCGTCTGCGATATTCACGATGCGGACCCCCTGGGCGACCTCGTGGAAGACATTCAGCGCGTGGATAAGCTCCACCATGCGCACCGCCGATCCGTAGGCCATGGGCGCGGTGATGCCCATCATGGCGGCACTCATGCCGATGCGGGCGATCTCGAAGCCAAGCTTGAATTTTTCTCCGGTGGTCATTCCCTCCTTGCCGAGCTTGGCGTCTTCAAAGCCGAGATAGCGGATGAAGAGGCGCGTGTACTCATTGCCGTAGGAGCGCGAGGCGCCACCTTCGAAGGGCACGGTGGAGAGCATATTGAGCGGCGCGAGAAATATCTGTTCTTTGCCTGTCTTGAGCACGACAAAATTGTTCTGGGTTGCGATTCCTTTCAGATCTTCGGGCTTGATGGTGACGGCCTGGGCATTGGGGTCGGGCGGCACCTTGGCGGAGATTACGAGATTGCCCAGATCGTCGTCTCCGGCGGATTGGTCGGGTGCTTCAGAGATCTTTTTCTTGGGATTGTAGGTGGCGAGGGTGATGAGGCGGATGGCGCTCGGGCCTACCTCTACCTTGGTGGCGCGGATATCCTTGCTGTCTTCTCCGGAGCTGGCCTGCGCGTAGAAAGAGACCGGGAAGCCCTGGCTGGCGACAGCGTCATAGCTGCGATAGGCATCGGGCCAGTTGTTGCCCTGCAGGTAAATGAGCGCGATCATCTCATTGGCTTCAACGCCGAGCGGGAAAAGGTCAGCGGCAGAGTCCAGATCCTGCCGTGCACGGTCGAGTTCGCGTTGCACGTAAGGCTCGGGAAGTTTTTCCGTGGCCCTGGTCTCAGCCTTATATCGAGACGAAGCGTAGCGGCGTTGCCGGTGCGTGAGCTTGCCTTTGTGCTTGGCGCCCTCAGAGCTGACGCCCAGCGAAGACTGCAGAAGACTGGTGAGAATGTCCTGCGCGTCGGAGATATTGGCGTCGTAGACTTCGCGGCGGCGATCGAGATTGGCAACGTGGGCCGAGACGGCGGCGTTGCGCGCCGGGTCTTTCTCCAACTGCTGGAAGCGGGTGAAATGCTCCCGGGTTTTGGCGACGTCGCCGTAGGCTTCGTAGTACAGGCCGAGCTGCCACTCGGTTTGAGGGTAATCGGGAAGGGTCCGTGCTGCGGCTTCATATTCGCCGATGGCGCGGTCGTAACGGCGAAAGTCGAGATAGCGGCTGGCGTTGGCGTAGTTGCGGCGGACCGTTTGACCGGAGTCATCCGGGAGGTCGGCCAGAGACTTCCAGCTTTGCTCAAGCGCCTCAGCGTCGGCGCGGTCGAGAGCGTTGGGAGCAAGCTTGACGTACTCCGCCAGGAGCGACACCGCGTCGGCCTGGCGCGCGTCCTCCTCAGCGCATTTGGCGGCGTTGAAGACGACGGCCGGATTCGCAGGAAGTGCAGTTTTCAGATTCGTTGTCTGCTGGCATAAGCTGCCGGCGGGCGTTTTGGGGTCAGTGGAATCGCGATTTTCCGAGCGATAGGACTCGTTGAATGCAGTCACGCCGGGCGGGTCGTCGGACGGACTGGGCTGCGGGGTTCCCATCAGGATTGTGGAGTCCAGCTCGAGCAGTTTCGATTTGTCTTTTTCGTCTGTGCCGGCGGCGGCCATCTCCAGATACAACTCGGCGTTGGCGCGGTTACCGAGCTTGAGATAACACATGGCCATGTCCTGCTCGAAGGAGGGGTTGCCCGGGTCGCTGTCAAGTCCGTGGCGCAACTGTTCAAGACTCTCGGCATATTTGCCCGCGTCATAGAGTCGGTGCGCCTCGCTCAACACAGACAGCGCCTCCTGCTTTTGCTGATCGTTGATTTGCTGAATGGCGTCGCGGGCGTCGTTAGTGGGATGGACGGCCTCTGAGTCGATGTATTTGTCTTTGGCTTCAGCGAGCTTGTTCTGGCTCTCAAGGGCCTTGCCTTCCGCAATGAGCTGTCTGGCGTTGGCTTCGAGCTGTTTCTTGTCGGGCTGGCTCGTCTGCGCCAGCGCCCACACTGCAAATGCAAGGGACAGAGTTCCAAGAATCCGCAGCCGTGTCATGTTGACCTCCGGGGAAGGAACAATCCAGGGTTGAGCCTGGATGGGGAGTTGCCAGGGGGAGGCAGAGGGTCGGCCCGGGGTATGGGGTCACTCTACACCAAAAGCGAGTGCGCGGATCAAGAAATCAAGAGGCGTAGTGGATTTGCGGCCGGCCAGGCAAGCGCCACGCGCGCATGGTCTACGGACAGCTGTGCGAGAACTGGTTGCGGAGCGGGGCCGCTCTGGATTACCCGGCGGATAATGAGGCGAAGGCCTTCCGTGCGGCGGCGATTGTCGCCTGTACCTCTTGATCGCTATGGGCGGTTGAAAGGAAGGCGGCTTCGAACTGCGAGGGTGGAAGCCAGATGCCCTGGTTCATCAGGTCGCGATGGAAGTGACCGAAGACGGCGGTGTCGGATTGGGCGGCGTCGGCGTAATTGTTGACGAGATTGCTGGTGAAGAACCACGTCCACATGGAGCCGACGCGATTGAGCGTGAGTGGAACGCCGGCGCGGGCGGCCTCCTGGGCTACGCCTTCGGCTAGGGCTTTCGATGTAGCTTCAAGGTGCGGGTATACCTGGGCGGCGTGTTTCCGCAGGTGGTTGATGGTTGCAAGGCCCGCGGCCATGGCCAGCGGATTTCCGCTGAGCGTGCCGGCCTGGTAGACCGGCCCCAGAGGCGCCAGCAGATCCATGAAGCGGCGTTTCCCGCCGAAGACACCAACGGGCAGGCCGCCGCCCACGATCTTGCCCAGCGTAATGAGGTCGGGATCGAGGCCGTAGAGTGCGCACGCGCCGCCGAGGGCTACGCGAAAGCCGGTCATCACTTCGTCGACGATCAGCAGGGTGCCATGGCTTGCAGTGAGCTTGCGCAGGCCGGCGAGGTATCCGTCGGCTGGAGGAATGCAGCCGGCGTTGCCAACGATCGGCTCCAGAATGACGGCGGCGATTGCATCGGGGTGTGCGGCGAAGGCGGCTTCGACAGCGGGGAGATCATTGAAGGGCAGAGCGATGGTCAGACCGGCAATCTCTTCGGGTACGCCGGCTGAGCCGGGGATGCCGAAGGTGGCTACGCCGGAACCAGCTTTGACCAGCAGACCATCGGCGTGGCCGTGATAACAGCCCTCGAACTTGATGATGAGCTTGCGGCCGGTGGCGGCGCGGGCCAGGCGGATGGCGGACATCGTCGCTTCGGTGCCGGAGCTGACGAAGCGCATCTTCTCGATGGCCGGATAGCAAGCGGTGATGCGCTCGGCGAGATCGGCTTCGGCGGCTGTGGAAGCGCCGAAACTGGCGGAGTTGCGCGCAGCGCGCTCGATGGCCTCGACGACGGGTGGAAAGGCGTGGCCCAGGATCATCGGACCCCAGGAGCCGAAGTAGTCGATGTAGCGATTGCCGTCGACGTCGTAAAGATACGCACCCTCGGCGCGCTCGATGAAGGGCG
>JASHVE010000302.1 GCA_030039675.1 Acidobacteriaceae bacterium
CAGTGAGGGCCGCAGGACCCTTCAAAACACCGAACAGCTCAATTCCCGGCTCATCGCCAACGGCTGGCGCCCCGGCGAAACCCTGCACTTTGAGTGTGTCGCCGACGGGACGCACGACGAGACAAGCTGGGCCACGCGCGTGCGGCCCATGCTGCAGTTTCTCTATCCCACGCCGGGGGAGGACCGCGCGGGGTAAGCTCTACAGCGGTTTCACAGTTGCTATATCCCGAAGCCACTGCCGCAAAGTGGCATTTTCCTCAAGAAAATGCCACCTTCCGCGGCTTCGGCAAGGGCACATCAACTATGGAACCGCTCTAATAGCAAAATCAGAGTTGGTGGTAAGAAAGGTTGATGCGGCCAAGTGCCGTTTTCCTCAAGAAAACGGCACCCGGCAAGATTCCTGCGAATCGCATTGGAACTCTGATTTTGCTCTACGGAGCGGCTTTGAAACCGCCACGTGTGCCCGGAGTATGTTCCTGAACCGTGTAGCCGGCCGGAGCCTGAAAGAGCGATGCGGCGGGCTCGTCTCGGCTGATGTTAGAAAGCTCCACGGTGGTGGTGCCATTGCGCGGATCGGAGTCGGTCCGCATTACCTCGATCTTCAGGTCGGAAGAAACCCAGGATTCGTGCGTAATGGTGAGCGCTACATCGTTGCCCTGCGCTCCGGCCGCGATGACCCGCGTAGTACGGTTTCCGTCCGCCACCAGCCCCCCGATCGTCTTGCTGCCTAGGCTCTCCGTAGTTGCTGCCGGCCGGTTGTTGCCATGGAAGCGCGGTCCCGCGGCCCCGTCGGCCTTGGGTCCGTTCGCCCAATGCGACTGGAACTGGCTCGGGTCAGGCAGGTGCATCAGGCTGGCCTGCTTGCTGGCGGAGTTCCAGTGAATTGACACGCGGTTCACCGGGTCAAAAACGCTGTACTCGGTCACGTTGTGCGCCGGGTTCTCGGAGACAGTCTCGCGATAGAACCTTCCGTTGGAATCCCGCGCTTCCTTGATCACCGTGGTATGGGTGATCGTTGCGCCGTTGTCCAGCTTTTGCACGTGCGTGATGGTGCGCGTCGCCGAGTAGGGTGCACCGGTAACCGGAGAACCCATTCTGAATTCGCCGAATCCGCCGCCGAAGCCTCTATCCATAGGTCCGCCGGGCCCGCGCTGCGCGTGGAGCGCCGGCGCAGCAGCCAGAACCAACGCCAGACCCGTCACACCGCATAGCATCTTTCCGATGTTCATGGAGACCTCCCTCGTACTCGATGGACGGGAGTCTTTTGGCAAGCGAGTACACCCGCAACACAAATTTTTGTGAAAAGTTGCGGTGAAGGGGCAATCCGGCAAGAAAAGTGACGAAAATCAAAAATTTGCTCTGCATGAATGCGGGCAACCTGCTGCAAGATCTCTGCTTCTGAAGATGAAATGTCTCCAAGCACATGCTTGAGTTTCGCGGGGAGGGTGATCGCCTTAACCAGGTTGCAAATACATCGAAATAGAGGAGGAAGTAAATGAAAAGGAGCCACCATCCCGAACAGGCGCTCGCACTGATTTTTGCGGCAGCCCTTTGCGCTTTTACCCCCGGCTTAACTGCTCAAAGTCAGGACAACGCTCAGCAGGGGCAGCAGCAACAAACCCAACAGGAAAATAAGACATTCACAGGCAAGATCGTGAAGCTCCAAAGTGGGCAGTATGCTCTCGTTACAGGCCAGACGCCAGAGGGCAAATTAGCCGGACACTTCCTCGATGACCAGGACCGGGCGAAGAAGTATGAAGGCAAACAAGTAACCGTCACCGGAACCTTCGACGTAGCGAGCAACACGATTCACGTAACCAATATTCAAGCTGCGTAATCGTTGACACGTTGTGGGTACCGCAAACGAAACGAAAGGACCGCCGGTCGTGGTTGCTCTTCTGTTCTCGAGGGTGGCGCATCTCGATGCCAGCTCGGTCGGCAAGTCGCTCAATTCTCATGAGGGCGGTGCCGAGGGAGAGCAATCACGGGCCTGCCGCCATAACGAGTGCGAACTGGTGCGGAAGCCAATTCTCGGCGCCTGAGCGGAAGCGTGTGCTTCGTAAGCGCCCCATTTGCCTCAACCCCCCACTTTCGGCGATACTTAGGTGTTGTGTCTTGCGCAATCCGGGCCGTCTATCTGGATCTGCCGCCGCGTCGGGTGCTTCTGCCCCGGCCGCAAAGACCCCAACCGATCAGTAGGATTTTGAAAGGAAACTGTACCCGTGGTCATGATTCGCTTGGCGCGCGTTGGCGCCCGCAAACAGCCTTACTACCGCATCGTGGTCATTGAAAAGGACCGCGCCCGCAACGGCCGCTCGATCGAGGTCGTCGGCACCTATAATCCCCGCACCAACCCCGCAACAGTCGACCTGAAGCACGAGCGCGTGGCGTACTGGCGCGGCGTGGGAGCCCAGCTCTCGCCAACCGTCGAAAAACTGATCGCCAAGCATCCTGCCCCGGCTCCGGCGGCTGGTGAGACCGCCGCCTCCGCTGCCGCCTGAATTCCCGACTGAATGGCTCTCGTGCTGCCTTAGCCCCTCTCTCTTGCCGGCCGCGGCCGGCGTGCAGAGAATTGCTGACGGCGGAGTACAAGTGCTGATACTATTCGCGGACAGAGCCAATTTCCAAGTTTGGCAATGCAGCAGGTCAGAGGCAAGAACATGACCCAGGTTGATATGGTTCAAGTCGAGGAACTGGTCCGCGAAATTGCGCGGGCTCTGGTAGATGAACCGGCGGCGGTTGAAGTAGAGTCTGTGGATCGGGATGACAACACCGTCCTCAAACTTCGGGTTGCTCCCCAGGATGTAGGCAAGGTCATCGGCAAGCAGGGGCGCACCGCCCGCTCCGTTCGCACGATTCTCGGGGCCGTCAGCATGAAGCTGCACCATCGCTACACGCTCGACATCCTCGAGGAGGGTGACGAGTAGTATGGCGCCGCTTCGCGCCTTCAGCGCAGCCCATATTTACGATGGCCGTGGTTGAACCTTCAGACGCCTGGGTGTGGCTGGCGCGGATTCGCCGCCCCCAGGGACGCAAAGGCGAAGTCTTCGCAGACATTCTGACCGATTTCCCTGAAAAGTTTGCTGAACGTCGCCGTCTATGGCTCATCGCTGCAGACGCTCCAGCGGCACAACCCGTGCCGCGCGAGATGGAACTCATCGCGCACTGGCTGCACAAGGGCGGCATCGTGCTGCACTTTGCAGGCGTAGATTCGATCTCCGCGGCGGAAATGCTGGCCGGCTTGGCCGTCGCCATCCCCCGCGCCGAGCGAGTCACTCTTGGCGAAGACGAGGCCTATGTCGGAGATCTCATCGGCTGCACGCTGTTTGACGTGGCCGGAGCCGAAGCCTTCGCCGTGGGCAAGATCGAAGATGTGGACCGCACGGCAGGCCCCGTCGCACTGCTCGTCGTGCGCCGCGCCCAGGAAGAAATCCTGGTCCCCTTCGCGAAGAGCTATCTGCGCAAGATCGACCTTGAAGCCCGCAGTGTGGAGATGTCTCTGCCCGAGGGGTTGACCGACTTGAATGCTCCCAGCAAATCCTGATCCGTCACTGGTTAAAGCATTTTCACAAAACAGGATGAGGAGAAGCCGTTCGGCGGAAAATCCCGTCATCGCAAAGAGGTAGACTCTTCGCAGCGGGTGCTGTGGGCTCGGGCACTTTCTTTTGCCAAGCGTGCGAGCGAGTTCCAGCGTCTATAGCGTTTTAGGGAATACTGCTTCCGGAACCCGACGCGGCCAGAGTGGTCATGGAGCCATCCGATCATCCCGTAACGCGGGGTCGGCCGCGGGAAAAGAAATTGCGATGAGAATTAGTTCCTCTTCCAGAGTTGTGGTCATGATGGTTGTATTCGCCGCGGCAAGCCTGCTGACGGGTTGTGGTGACTTCTGGCAGAATCCCAACGGGACCAGCACCGGGACGACGGCCACCACGACCACGCTGACCGCATCGACAACCACGCCGACCGTGGGCTCTGCCGTCACTCTCACCGCTACTGTTTCACCGTCCGCGGCCACCGGCACCGTGACCTTCTACAACGGCTCCACGTCGATCGGTACTGGAACCCTCAGCTCAGGAACGGCAACTCTTTCCACCACCTTTGCCACTGCCGGATCGGAATCGCTCACGGCCGCCTATGGCGGATCGAGCACCTATGCGTCGAGCACTTCGAGCGCCGTAACTGTGACCGTCAGCGCGGCGAGCTCATCCTCTGCCCAGAAGACGGCCGTGACCGCAACGGGCGCGAACGCGACCAGCTCCACAACCAACAACTATGAGGCCGCACCCATCCGCGCAACGAGCGCAGTGAATCTGACTGGAGGGACCTACACCGCCAACGACGCCGAAGCTGTGGTGGTGGAAGGCAGCGGTTCCGTCACCCTGACCGGCACGACGTTGAGCGGCGCAGCCGGTGATGACCGTGGCGTTTTGCTGTACAGCAGTTCATCAAGCCCATCCTCGGCTACAACCCGCTTCACGATGACGGACGGATCGATCACATACAGCTGCAATGCCGCATCGACACCCGCCTGTGGCGATGGTTCAACCTCCAGCGGACAAAACAACCCGGCGACCGTTTTCTCGGTGGCCAACGCAACGGCTTCGATTGTGCTAACCGACGTGACCGTCACCGATAACACATCGACCGTCACCAACGGTGAAGGCACGCTGCTGACGGCCGAAGCCTTGAACAGCGGCAAATGGGGCGCGGCGGGCGCAAACGGCGGCAACGTGACCCTCATCGCCAAGGGCACGCCTCTCACCGGCAACGTGATCGTGGATGGCATCAGCGCCGCTACGCTGTCGCTTCTCGAAGACCGCGCCGGGACAGGCTCTTCGCTCACGGGTGCGATCAACAGCGCGAACACCGGCAGGTCGGTCAACCTGACGCTGGATCAGGGCAGCGCCTGGATGGCAACCGGCACTTCCTACGTGACCACACTGACCGGCCTCGACCTGAGCGGGAACACCGTGAATAACATTGACGGCGGCGGCCACTGTGTTTATTACTCGGGCGCGGTGAACGGATCGAGCAGCCCCGTGATTTATACGCTGAGCGGTGGCGGCTATCTGGCTCCTGCCGGGAGCACCGGGCTGAACTGCGAATGAGCTGCCGCGCTGCGGAAGGATGAGCACGAACGCTTATCATCGCAGGTATGCGCTTCGACATCATCACCATCTTTCCCGGCTTCTTCGCGGGCATCTTCGAGCACGGCATCGTGCGGCGTGCGCGGGCTGCGGGGCTGGTGACGGTGGAGACGCATGATCTGCGTGCCTTCACGCACGACCGTCACCGCACCGTCGACGACCGGCCCTTCGGCGGCGGCGAAGGGATGGTCCTCAAAGCCGAACCGCTAGCCGAGGCGCTGGGTTCGTTCGGCATCGAACCCAAGGCAGCGCGCTCGGAGACAATCCGATCCACAACTCGCGTGATTCTGCTCTCTGCGCAAGGGCGGCCGTTCACGCAGGCCGTTGCCCGCGAGCTTGCCCGGCTCGATCGCTTGGTGCTGCTTTGCGGCCGCTACGAAGGAGTCGACGAGCGCATCAACCAGCTCTACTGCGACGTGGAACTGTCGATCGGAGACTACGTGCTCTCCGGAGGAGAACTGGCGGCGGCCGTCGTAGTGGATGCTGTGATGCGGCTCCTTCCCGGCGTCCTGGGCAATGAGGCTTCGGGTGAATTTGAGAGCTTCGGCGTCGCGGACGCGGAGATTTCCGCGGACCAGGAGGGTGTTCCGCGCTCCCAGCACGGCGCCGGAGGGTTGCTCGATTATCCGCATTACACGCGGCCCGCGGAATTCCTCGGCTTGCGCGTGCCGGAGACGCTGCTCAACGGCGATCATGTCGAGATTCGCCGCTGGCGTCGCGAGCAGCAGCTGCGCAAGACCCTGCAGAACCGGCCGGACTTGCTCGAGAATGCCATTCTGACGGCAGAAGATAGAAAGCTCCTCAACGCGATCCGCGAGACCATCCGCCGCGGGGAGCAGTAAAAATCTCGCCGCATGATGAGAGGCCGTTGGTTGCAGTTATTCTTCGATCGGACTGCGCTTGGCCTCGGCTTCCATGTCGGTCAGAATGCCCAGCATGGATTGGAACTCCCGCCGTTCGTGCAGGGGTTTCAGTCTTGGATCGGCAAGCATCTGGAAGAACCACGGACAGCGGACCTCGTCGGACGACTGCAGTACCTCGAGAGCCTGATCCAGCTCTCCCAACGCAACATACGCGGCTGGAGCAAACGTGTTCATCGTGTAGCGCTCGCGGCTAAGCCACTGCAGTCGTTCCAGAATCGTGCGCGCCTCATCACTGTGTCCTGCCACGGCGAGCGCGTAGGCGTGGACGGCGGCGGCAGAATCGAAGTAGGGCATGCGCTGCGCCAACGACCGCGCCAACTCGATAGCTCGTCCCAGCTCGCCGTTGAACGCCAGGATAATGGCGCAGTAGAGCAGCGTGCCTTCGTGCTCGGGAAAACGTTCCAGCGCCGCTCGCGCCAAGAGAACGCTGGCGGCAGACTCTCCTGACAGATGGTGGGTCCAGGCCAGACGCGCCTGCACCCAGGCCGACCAGGGATCGGCACGGAGGGCCGACTGCAGCAGATCGATTGCTTCGCCGAAGCGGTGCCGGCTCAACGCGAAGGCGCTGCGGGTGCGGCTGATCCACGATTCGTGCGGCAAATGCACGGAGCGCGCGAACAGGCGAAGAGCAGAAGGCAGATTGCGGTCAAAATGGAAGCTAACCCAGCCAAGCGCGGGCAGCAATGCTTCTCCGCGAGCTGGTGGGGCCGTCATTCCATCGGCCGCCTGGCGCACATATTCCGCCGCAATGGCGGGAGGCATAAACCCGCTCAGGGCCTGGGCGACCGAGAGATAGGCAAGGTCGACGCGGGCCGGTACAAGCGCGGGGTCAAGTTCCACTGCCCGTAGCAGCTGCTGCAAAGCATCCTGCATTCGGTGCCGCTCAAGGCTATGCCACTCATGGCGGGCGCGAACGAAGATCTCGTAAGCCTCCGCCCGTTCCGGACGAGACTCCTGCTCTTCCGCATCCCCTGCGGAGGCGGAGATCGACACTCCTTCGCTGCTCAGGCGAAGCGCGACAAGATGAGCCAGCTCGATTTCCAGCGAGATCCACCACGTCTGGTCCGCGAGCCGCTCTTCTACCCAGATCTCGCACCCGTCCTCAACGCGGATCATCTGTACCCGCAGCCGATAGCACGAGGCAACACGGCGCAATTCGCCCGCAAGCACGTAGTCCGCGTTTAGGGTCTCGCCAATCTGGTGCGGTGTAAGGCCGCGCCGCACTAACGCAGATACGGAGTCTTTGGCCAGGATTGAAAACGCCGCGCCCAAACGGACCCCAGCTCCCTCAGCGATCGCTGACCCAAGAAACTCCGGAACCCCATGGCTGGTGGCCAAGGGCGGTATCGCCAGGCGCAGGAGCGTCGTTGCCGGTTCGCCGCCGAATGGCCTGGCCTCGGCGGAAAAGCGGTAGCCGCGCTTGAGAACGGTCTGAATACACTCGTCCGGCTCCAGGCGCTTGCGCAGCGACGCAATACATTTCGAGATGCTGTCGGGCGCTATGTCTTCATTGGGCCAGAGGGCCTCTTTCAGCTCAACGGGTGTAACCACCCGACCCTGTCGCGCCAGCAAGAGCCGCAGCGCCGCAAGCTCTCTGGGGAGTAGAGGGATCCGCACTCCGCCGCGCGAAAGTTTGCCATCGCTTTCCAGGCGGAATTCGCCGAAGCGATAACCAGTTTGCCAATGGCCGGCCGGGGCCGGGTCAAGCTTCTCCATCCGTACCAACGCGTTTCTGCGTGTTCTTCGCCTCGCGCCGCACTGAAGTTGCTCTCTCTGCGAAGCAAAAGAGCCGCTTAGGCGCGTCCGGCGTGGACGCGCATCACAATCATCTGGGGAAAGTCAACAATAGTGCCCGTTGCGTTCTGGGCTTCCTACAGCATCCTGCGAAGAACTGCAGCATCTCTGGCTTGTTGCAAGAACCGGCGCTCTCTCGGGTAGCGACGCCTGAAACCGGAGATTGGTGTACAGCTCTTAACAAAAATGTGTGGAGCTCAGTGTTTTTATATGGATTTAATTATCCTCTCGGAGGATGCAGAAGTAGATTCGCAGTCCGATAATTTTCAACGTGAAGTAATCCTGGCAGGTTACTTTATTATCAAAGGGTAAACATCTATTTATCATGTATCCTATTATCGATAAATCACTTATCGAAGTATTTTCGTTGGTTACGAATGTATGACACGGACCCGGCTTGTGGCGCCGGGCCCCCGCGGCATGGCTCAATACTTCGACTTGATAGCGTAGGTTAGCCCCATCGTGAATTGGAAGGAATTCGGTTTGGTTCGTGGGGTGGTCAGAGGTGGATCGTTCAAATAGCTGTCCAGCGTGCCGATGGAAAAACTGAAGTTCTTATAGGCCGGGAAGGTCAGTGTATCGGTTTCATTGGCGGAGTAGGCGCGCGGAGTGTTGTAGGCGGGGATGTAAGCGACGCTCTGGGAGAGCGTGAACAGCTTCAGGTGAGCCGCGTAGCTGGCTGAGAAGGTCGAGCCGATCAGATTCTGATTCGGCGTGGGCGCGGAGCCCGGCGTCGTAAGGAATTGCTGGCTCTCATATTGAATCGTCCCCTTTACGTCCAGTTCGTGCTTCGGGCTTTTGAGGACCGTCCAGCCGATACCGCCTCCAAAGGCAGATTGAAGCGCGAGGCTCTGTCCGAAGTTATGGTCGAAAGCCGTCTGGGCCAAGGCAAAGAAGCGCGCGGAAAAATACTCGTCGCGCTCCGCGCCGGCGTGGAAGATCGCCGTCTTTTCGGTCGGAGTTCCCGGCTCCGTGATCTTGCCGAATGAGCCGCTGAAATCAGCCGCGGTTCGATTGCGACGGTCCAGCCAGCCCACCGACGGCACCACCCGCGCCATGCTCATTCCGCCGGAGAAGGTGTACTGGTCTTGGGTTGCGCTCACGATCGTTGCGCCGGCGGTCGCCGAACCGTTCCAGCCAGTGAAGAAACTCGGCTCATGAAAGGCCTGCTTGTCCAGCGTCGCCTCATCCACGACGTACTGCGTATTCTTCACCGGGACCGGAGCTACTGGCGCAGCATTTTCTGTGTGGACGGTGACGGCCTGGTCGGTCATATCCACGGTGCCGACGGGAATCTGGTTCCCAACCCTTCTACCCCGTAGTTTCACCGTGTTACTGAGCACGGCGAACTTCTGTGCGGTGTGCAGCTCCTTGATCTTGTCCCAGGTGAGCGTCACGTCGCCGAGGGAATCGTTATGGAAAGTGACCTTGCCGGCGACCTCGCTGACGAATTTGCCGTGCAATGTGTCGCCGTTGCTAAGCACGAGAACATCGGGCGCCGCGGCGGGCGCTGCCGGCTTGGGCTGCGCAACACAAAGCGTACCCGCACCCAAGATGAGCCACGCTGCCGGGCTGCCAATGCGATGAAAAAGAGAAATAAGAGCGCGAATGAGTCGGTCCATGACGATTTCGTCTCTCCTGGTGGATTCAGCGATTGAGACAGGAATGCGCTCGTTCCGTAGCGCATTCAGGGAATTCGCGAGGCATGTAAGCCCATCCGTCGTTGAAGGACTGATCTTAAAACCCGCTGATCTTAAACCTTTCGATGCATGGGAACCAAAGGCGCGTTGGGTCCGCGGCAGTGCTTGGTTACTTTCTAAAGTTTGCCGGCAGAGCGGGGGATTTGACCCTCAGAAACCTCGGCTTGACTTAAACTTGTCCAAGGAATTCATTCACAACTTGAGGGAGTTTGCGATGCCCAAGGCGGTTTCCTATGCGCAATGGTCTTTGGAACCTTATTGTATTGGATTAAAGCTGCGTTCGCTGCGCACCCGGAAACGGCTCACACTCTCGCGGCTCGCCGCGGAAACCGGGCTTTCCACCGCGCTGCTCTCCAAACTGGAGACAGACCGGATGATTCCTACGCTGCCTACGCTGGCGACAATCTGCCGAGTGTACGGCGTGGGCTTGAGTCATTTCTTTGCAGAGCCGGCCCGCCACATGCTTTCCATTACCCGCAAAGCCCACCTGCAGGCGAGCGCGCGGGGGCCGGAATCAGTAAAAGTCACCCCGTTGAATCACGGGGACGGAGCACAGTTGCGCGCGCAGATGATCGAACTGCCTCCCGGCGGCGTGTCGGTTGCGATGGATGGCGCGCAAGACACCAACGGCCTGGTCTATGTGCTTGAGGGTAAGCTGCGGCTGGATGTGGGCGGCACGCACGAGGTACTGGAGGCCGGCGATTGCGCCTGCGTGGAAAGCGACATGCCTCTGGCGTGGAGTGCGGCTGACAAGCGCCGCTGCCGTGTGCTGGCTATACTACCCGGCAAACAGAACGCCGCAAACTGAGCTGCTCCGGTTTACCGGTTGACGTGCTGGTCTGTAGGATGGTCTACGGCGTTTTCGCGCTCACTTTCACCCCTTCTGACCGGCGCAATGTGGTCGCTCTGTTGGGTTGCGCTGGCGTAAGCACGTGTGTTCTGAAGACGCGTACAGACATTCAAGAGAAACCAGATCATGCGACCGAACTTTCCTTTAATGAGGGCGACCCTCACCGGTGCGTTGGGGGGCCTGCTCTTTGGCTTCGATACGGTAGTTATCTCGGGCGCCATCGATGCGCTCGTGCGCCTCTACAACCTCAGCCCGCAGAACAAAGGCCTTACCGTGGCCATCGGCCTCGTGGGAACCGTGATCGGTGCGCTCGGCGCGGGGCAGATAGGCCAGAAGCTCGGCAGCCGCGAGACGCTCCGCATCACCGCCCTGCTGTATGTCGTCTCCGCATTCGGCTGCGCTCTGGCCTGGAATTGGGATGCATTCATGGTCTTCCGCTTTATCGGCGGGCTCGGCATCGGCGCATCGTCCGTACTTGGGCCGGTCTATATCGCGGAGCTGGCGCCGGCCAAGTGGCGCGGTCGTCTGGTAGCCGTATTCCAGCTCAACGTAGTCTTCGGCGTCATGGCCGCCTACATGTCGAACTACTTCATCCGCACGCTCCACCTCGGCGCAACCGAGTGGCGCTGGCAGGTGGGCGTGGCCGCGGCGCCCGCAATCCTGTTCCTCATTCTGCTGTTCGGCATTCCCCGCAGCCCGCGCTGGTCTGCGTCCAGGAACAGAATTGATGAAGCCCTCGAAGTTCTGAGAATGATGGGCGAGCCCGACCCGCAGGCCGAGCTGGAAGACATCCGCGTCGCGCTCGTGCAGGAACACGCCTCGGCGCATGAGCCGGTCTTCCGCTGGAAGTACCGCTATCCGCTCTTCCTGGCCATCTCCATCGGCGCATTCAATCAGCTTGCCGGCATCAATGCCATTCTGTACTACCTGCCGGACATCTTCGCGTCTGCCGGCTTCAACCAGCTCTCGAGCGACGCGCAGTCCATCGCCATCGGCGCAACAAACTTTATCTTCTGTATCATCGGCATGACATTGATCGACAAGGCAGGCCGCAAGACGCTGCTGCTCATCGGCGCTGCAGGCTGCGCCAGCTGCCTTGCCGGTGTGGCGTGGCTCTTTGCTACGCAATCGCATCCCGGTGCGCTGCTCTGGTTCCTGGTCGCCTTTATCGCGTTCTTCTCCGTTTCGCAGGGAGCGGTCATCTGGGTCTATATCGGCGAAGTCTTTCCCACTTCAGTGCGGTCGAAGGGGCAGGGTGTCGGCAGCGCCAGCCACTGGTTCATGAACGCCATCATCGCGCAGCTGTTTCCGGTGGTTGTGCACGACATGAGCACGGCGACGCCCTTCGTCTTTTTTGCCGCCATGACCGCGGTCCAATTCCTGGTGGTGCTGTTTATCTACCCTGAAACCAAGGGGCAGACGCTCGAAGCGCTGCAGAGGCGGTTGCTCGCGACAGAGTAGCGCCGTTGGAATCGAAGCAGGAAGCGCGGAGAATGCCTACTCCCGCGCCTGCTTCAGGATCGGCGCCAGAGAGCCGGGATTATCGCCCTCAGTGGGATCGACGCGAAAATCCCAAACGGTTGTGCTGATGTCGGTGGGTGAGAGGATCTCAACCAGCGCATACTCGCCACCGATGACCAGCTTGTCCTTGGTTTCGAGTCGCAGCCAGTGCTTGCCCGGCAACACATCCACCGTCGCGGGGATCACATCTTCGTCCTGCGTGACGGCGCCGCTGGGAGAGATATGGATAGCTCCGACGATGCGCACGGCCTGGCGCTGATCGAGATGAACAATCGCAAATCCTGACTGTGCTGAATGCGCGCCGTGCTTGCCGCCCTTCGCATCTTGCGCCGTACTCGTGTCCACGGTGAATGGGCGGGAGAGCACCGGCTCGTTCTGCGCGCTCACGCCGAGTGAAATGTAAAAGACCGGATCGTTCACGTGCAGGTGCACCTTGGCGTGCGCACCGGTCAGCTCCATATTGGCCTTACGGCCCGCCATCGGATTCAGCACACCCAGGCCCTGGTGCGTCTTGGCATTCAAGTCGAGATCTTTTTGCGGCAGTTCCACAAGCTCGGGAGTTCCCTGAAACGTATCGAGCACAAAGACGCCTTCCTGGTCGGGTAGCTCCAGGCCCTTGGTCACCTCCGGCATGCGCGCCCTGTCATCGCTGCGCTCCTCGGCTTCTTCCTTGTCGATTGCCTCTGCTTCTTTCATCGCGGGCGAACTGTCGTCGCTGGTCAGGTCAGCGTGCTCGCTCTCCCACTTGCGGGTCGCGTCCCAATCCACCAGGTTGACGGGCAGTTCCTCCCAATCCCCGCGCTCCTGGGAGAGGTAGCGCACCCGGTCGCCGACGATCTGGTACTGGCGCACCACCTGATAGGAGCCGTCTTTGAGGATTAGCCGATGGTTCTTGCCCATCCCCGGAAGGTCCGGCTTGAGCACGAGCGGTTTGGAGTCCTGTGCCGGCGCGCTTTGGCTGTTCTGAGCCAACACGGCCCACGGCGACGCGACGATCAGTGTCGCAGCCAGACAAGCTGCCAGCCTCGGCCGTGGAAGAAAACTCTGCACCATGGAAGTTTAGACGAACCCAGGGTTGTTTGCGTCACGCGCCAACCAGCGGAATTCAAGCCTGGGCCGCCTTGAGAGCGCGCACGTAGGCGTCGTGCACGTCTTCTCCAAAGCAGGCGAAGATTACGTTCTCGATCGCGTCATCGGCGTTCAGCGCCGCGCGGGTTTCGCGTACGGCGATCTCCACTGCGAGGGCGATTGGGTAGCCGTAGATTCCGCAGCTGATTGCTGGAAAAGCCAGCGAGCGCAGGCCATGCTCGCGGGCGATTTGGAAGCAGGACTGATAGCAGCTCGCCAGCAGTTCAGGTTCGCGATGGCTGCCGCCGCGCCACACCGGGCCGACCGTGTGGATCACGTAACTGGCCGGCAGTCGATGGCCCCGGGTCAGCCTTGCCCCGCCTGTAGGGCAGCCGCCCAGCGCGCGGCACTCAGCCAGCAGCTCCGGACCGGCAGCGCGATGAATCGCTCCGTCGACCCCTCCGCCGCCCAGCAGCGACTCATTGGCCGCGTTCACGATTGCATCGAGTGCGAGCTTCGTAATGTCGGTCTTCATTACAGAAATTCTGTCGTTCACGGCTGTTCACTCCGTTTGGGAGCAACCCATTTCTCTCAAATCGTGCGATTTACGGACAGAGTATCTACCGCGTTATCCTCAGCTGGCCCGCAATCCCTCTTCCAACCGAACCCGGACTCTGTCATACTTGATTGTGCCCACCCGGTACGTCCAATCGCAACAATCCAAAAATGAGGTTGCACCCATGTCGGCAAAGTATGTCTTTGTGACGGGCGGAGTCGTATCCAGCTTAGGCAAGGGTCTTGCAGCGGCTTCCATCGGCTGCCTGCTCGAGAGCCGCGGCCTGCGGGTCAACATGATGAAGTTCGACCCCTACCTGAACGTCGACCCCGGGACCATGTCGCCCTTCCAGCACGGTGAGGTCTTCGTTACCGACGACGGTGCCGAGACCGACCTCGACCTGGGCCACTACGAGCGCTTCACCCACTCGCCGCTCTCGCGCGACAACAACCTCACCACGGGCCGCATCTACGAGCAGATCATCCTGAAGGAGCGCCGCGGCGACTACCTGGGCAAAACCGTCCAGGTCATCCCGCACGTGACGAATGAAATTAAAAACGCTATGCGCAAAGTCTCGGCCAACGGCGCCGACGTGACCATCGTCGAGATCGGCGGCACGGTCGGCGATATCGAATCCCTTCCGTTCCTCGAAGCCATCCGCCAGATGCGCCAGGAGCTCGGCCGCGAGAACACTGTCTTCGTGCACCTTACGCTCATTCCCTGGATCGCCGCCGCGCAGGAGCTGAAAACCAAGCCTACGCAGCACTCGGTCAAGGAACTGCTCTCCATCGGCATCCAGGCCGACATCCTGCTCTGCCGCACCGACCGTAACCTGAGCCGCGAGATGAAGCAAAAGATCGCCGCCTTCTGCAACGTGGAAGAGCGCGCCGTGGTCGCCGCGAAAGACGTGCCATCGATCTACGAAGTCCCGCTCGGCTTCGCGCAGGAGGGCGTCGACGCGCTGATCCTCAAGTATCTGCACAAAGAGGCGCCCGAGGCAGACCTGAGCAAGTGGAAAGACCTGGTCGACCGCTGCTACCACCCCAAAGACGAAGTCTCCATCGCCATCGTCGGCAAATATGTCGAATACGAGGACAGCTACAAGTCGCTCAAAGAGGCGCTGACGCACGGCGCCATCTCGCAGAAGCTCAAACTCAAGGTAACTTGGATCGAGGCCGAGGGTTTGGAATCGAAGACGCCCGAAGACCGCAGCTACGAGTCGCAGCTCGAAGGCTTCGACGGCATTCTCGTCCCCGGTGGCTTCGGCAAGCGCGGCATCGAGGGCATGCTCAACGCCATCCGCTACGCCCGCGAAAAGCAGGTGCCGTACTTTGGAATCTGTCTGGGCATGCAGACCGCCTGCATCGAGTTTGCGCGCAACGTCTGTGGCCTCAAAGACGCGAACTCCAGCGAGTTCGACCCCGCCACGCCGCACCGCGTCATCTACAAGCTGCGCGAACTGCTCGGCGTCGAAGAGATGGGCGGCACCATGCGCCTCGGTGCGTGGACCTGCATTCTGCAGGAAGACTCGCTCGCCTCAAAGGCCTACGGCGGCGCCACGGAGATCAGCGAGCGCCACCGTCACCGCTACGAATTCAACCGCGAATACGAAGCCCTGCTCATCGGCGCCGGCCTGCGCATCAGCGGCAGCACCCCCGACCAGACCTACGTAGAGATCGTCGAACTCCCCGGCCATCCCTACTTCCTCGGCTGCCAGTTTCATCCCGAGTTCAAGTCCAAGCCCCTCGAGCCGCACCCGCTTTTCCGCGAATTTATCGTGGCCAGCTACAAGAACCGGCAGCAGAACGCTGCATCTGGCATTGAAGCCTCGCGCCTGACCACGGCTCTGTCGTCTTGAGTGGCCAGGGCGCGGCGCAGGACTCGATTCCGCGCCGCGAGTATGCTATATTTTCAATGGTGCGGGAGGATTTTCCTGCCCGCCGGGACCGCCGAAACATCTCCTTCCACGCGGTTTCCTTCCATCCTCTGGACGCGTAGCTCAACTGGCAGAGCATTCGGCTCTTAACCGACAGGTTGTAGGTTCGATTCCTACCGCGTCCACCATCTCCAGAGAAACTATCGAACCATCCGTTTCCCGCTTCGCCTAAGTACGGGGTGCCCCATCCTTGCCGCGGCTCTATCGCGGCAAGGGTGGGTGAGCACACAGCAAGCAGAGCC
>JASHVE010000303.1 GCA_030039675.1 Acidobacteriaceae bacterium
ATCGGCGCCGTGCTAGGAGCATTGTGCGTCGGGGCATTATCGCAACGGATGGGAAGGCGCTTCGCCATGATGCTGGCTCTCGGCCTCTCGCTGCTCTCCATGCCGCTATGGGCGTTCGGCGGTTCAGTACTAGCCATCGTGCTCGGCGCATACCTGATGCAAACCGGCGTGCAGGGAGCCTTCGGCGTGGTCCCGGCGCATCTTAACGAGCTTGCGCCGGCTGCGATCCGCGGCCTGTTCCCCGGCTTCGTCTACCAGTTAGGCGTACTCTTTGCAGCGCTTGTCCTTCCTCTCGAAAATACCCTGCGCATCCATTTTGGATACCCATGGGCGCTCTGTTCGTTTGAAACCGTGAATATCGTCGCACTATTGCTTTTATTCGGATTCGGACCGGAAAAGCTGGGCAGAAGCTTCACCCGTGCGGAGACTGAGGATGTTCCCGCAATGGCTGCCGCGCTGGAGCGATAGACAGCGGTGCCGCATCGGAACGAATCGCACCGCAGCAATCGGATCGATCAACCATCCCAGAGCCCGGATGAAGACAATTTCATTATCGGTTCAGCGATGACTCATGCGCCGGCTCGAAGCTTAAAAGCAGAGTGGCGCGTTGACGATCGCAGCTGCTGAGCGCACGGGACACCGCGCGTTCTGTGTTGCCGGCGCAGACGGCGAGCGGGTCCGGGCGCACTGCGAGAATTTCCTCAAGGCAGAGCGATCGATGATCGATGAAGGCAATTCCGCGAATCCCCGTTGCGCAAGCGATGACCGGGAGTGTACTCTGCTTCCGGCTGAGAACGAGCGAGACGCCTCCGGCGCCTCTCAACCAGCGGGCAAGCGAGAGGTCGACACGATGAGAATTCTGGTTGTGGAAGACGAGCCCAAGGTATCGGGCTTTGTGCAGCGCGGCCTTACGGCCGAACGATATGCGGTGGATGTGTGCCCCGACGGGCGGGAGGGTCTGGAACTGGCCGAAGCATACCCCTACGACCTCATTATTCTCGACCTCATGCTGCCGCGGCTCGATGGACGCGAGATCCTGCAGCGCATCCGGCGCAGTAACACTTGTGTTCCAGTCCTCATGCTTACCGCCAAGGATACACTCGAGGACAAAGTCAAGCTCTTTGAGACCGGCGCCGACGACTACCTGACCAAACCCTTCGCCTTTGCGGAATTGCTGGTGCGCGTGAAGGCGCTGCTGCGTCGCGGCCCCGTCAATCGCTCCAGCACCCTCGCCGTGGGCACCCTGGAGCTGGACCGGCTGACCCAGCAGGTGAAACGCGAGGGCAAGCGCATCGAGCTTACCGCGAAGGAATATTCGCTGCTCGAATACATGATGCAGAATGAGGGCCGGGTCCTTTCCCGCAATATGATTATCGAACACGTTTGGGACCAGAGCTTCGATGGCATTACGAATATCGTGGATGTCTATGTTCGCCATCTGCGCTCCAAAGTCGACGACGGCTATATCCCGAAACTTATCCGCACCGTACGCGGCTCCGGCTACATGATCCGCAGCGACGGTTGACAGGCTCGAATTCGGAGGTTTGGCAATGAAGCTGAACACACTTCGAGCTCGCGTAGTCACCTGGTATGCCGGATTGCTGGCAGCGGCGCTCGTCGCTTTCGGCGCCATCCTTTACTTTGGCGTGCAGAGCTACCTTGTCACATCGCTTCGCCAATCGCTTGCCGACGAAGCGACGGCTATCGGCGCTAACTTTTTGGCCTACGAAGAGCAGAAAGGCCCGGGGTGGATGGCCGGGGAAATACGCGAAGCTTATGCGCCCGAGCTAAGCGGAAGGTTCATCCGCATTACGCGCCAGGATGGAGCCGTGCTGTATCAATCCGGCGATTCCCGTGACCCATTCATTTCCGCCTCCACTGTCAGCCGTCCCGCGTTCGAGGAATCTACGGCACACTTCCGCACCGAACGGCAGGACAAACTGCACGATCTGCTCATCTATACCGAGCCATTCCAGTCGTCTTCGGGCGCAAAGTATCTCATCGAAACCGGCTCCTCTCTCGCTCCCGTCGAGCATGTTCTCTCCACTCTGCGCAACCTGTTGCTGCTGATCACTCCGCCGATCCTCATACTGGCGGCTCTCGGCGGGCAAGTGCTGATGAAGCTTCCCCTGCGCCCGCTCGTCATCCTTTCGGAACGGGCCGAGTACATTGGCGCAGCCAAGCTCGGGGAACGGCTCCCAGTGCCGCCAACGCACGACGAAATGGAACGTCTGGCACATTCCCTGAACCGCATGATCGAGCGGCTGGAGGACGCACTGAGCCACAACCGGCGCTTTTCCACGGATGTCTCACACGAGCTGCGCACGCCTTTAACCATCATGCGCGGCGAGCTCGAACAGGTATTCAACGAGCCGGACCTCAGCGCCACGGCGCGCGACTCGGTGGGCAGCGCTCTCGACGAAATCAGCCGCATGGCGAAAATCGTTGAAGGCCTGCTGGCCATTGGCCGTCTCGACTCCGGACCTGACGCCATCGATCGCAAGCCGGCGGATGTGAGCATGCTCTGCCATTGGGTGGTCGATCAGATGCGTCTGCTGGCCGAGGAGAAACACATCGCCATGAAGGTGATTACCACTCCCATCGTGACCCTCATCGACACGGCGCGGATGAAGCAGGTTTTCGTCAATCTCGTCGACAACGCCATCAAATACACGCCAGAGGGTGGGGAGATTCAGATCAGGTCCTTCCCGGTCGACAAGACCGCCGTCATTGAGGTATCAGACACTGGAATCGGCATCGCGCAGGAGGAGATTCCGCACGTCTTTGATCGCTTCTTTCGCGCGGATAAAGTGCGCTCCCGGATCACGGGCGGCACCGGTCTGGGGCTCTCCATCGTCAAAGCCATCTGCCACGCCCATGGCGGTTCCATCAGCCTGCGCAGCACCGAGAGCGTAGGCACTACGGTGCGGATTGAGCTGCCCATCATCGGCGTGCCGCTGGATACACGGGCCGAAGCTGCGGCTTCGCCTTCCCTGTCGCATATGGGCTCTGCGTGAAGGGGCCTTCGCGCTTAAGACATGCACGGCTCAGGGAGCTTCCGCCGCAAAGCCTGAGCTGAAGCAGTTCCCGAATTTGTGTATACCGAAGGAAGATGTCTAAGTGGCCTTTTCCTCAAGAAAAGGCCACCGTGCACAGCGGTCAAAAAGTCGACGCTAATTCGGGAACTGCTCTAAGGCGTTACGCCGGGCCGAAGAGCCGCTTGGCATCCGGGAT
>JASHVE010000304.1 GCA_030039675.1 Acidobacteriaceae bacterium
CCATGGCGTACATGTTGATGCCCGACATGAGAATGGTCATGAAGGCGAAGGAGATGCCGCTGAGCGCGCGCGTCGCCTCGCCGTAGCGCAGTTGCAGGTATCCCGGCACCGAGTGGGTCTTCGAGATGTAGTAGAACGGCATCATCACCAGGCCGAGGGAGACCATCGACGGGAAGGCCGCAATCCAGTAGAAGTGCGCAGCCAGGATGCCGTACTGATACGTCGAAGCGGCCCAGCCCATCAGTTCAATGGCGCCGAGGTTAGCGGAGAGAAAGCTGAGGCCGGCGACCCAGGCGGTCATTTCACGGCCGGCCATGAAGAAGTCGTTGGAGGTGTTGGCGTATCGCCGCAGATAGATGCCGATGCCCAGCACCATCACGAAGTAGATGCAGATGATCAGGAGGTCGGAAGGCGCAAGAGAGATCAGCTTACCTGTGCCTGCCCAGAGAATTGTGGCAACTGAGGTGCATGTAACAACCATCGAACCGTCCTAGAAGAGAAGAAATCAGGCGCCCATCTGCTCACTTGATCAGTCGTACCAAAGCATGTTGCTTCTTGAGAGCTCCCGCGAGCTGGGGCCCGCTATTTGACCTCGAAGATCTTCTCCATGAGAATCCATTTCTCGCCGGGCTTGGCCTGGGGAAGCGGTTTTTGATACTTCCACATCAATTCCTCCCACTCTCGCATCCTGGAGCTCTGATTGTCAGCCGCTCTTTTCGCTTCGAGAGAGAAGTCGTCGGTGGTTTGAAGGATCATGAAGAGGCGGTTTCCGGCTAGAAAAATTTCTTCACTGATGATGCCGCCACTGCGGATTCTCTGCACGACTTCGGGCCAGATGGTTCCGGGCTCGTGATAGCGGCAGTATTCGGCGATAAGTGCGGGATCGTCCTGCAAATCGAGGGCAAAGCAGTAGGTCTTCATCTCGATCTCAGGCCGCCTCATCCGCAAGGACCATCTCTTCACACTCGCGGAAGTAACGGATGCTCGTAGAAACCAGAGCATCGAGCTTTTGCTTGTCGGGCTTGCCGTACATTGCAGGATACGGATCGCCGCCGGGACCCAGCGGCTCAAAGGTTACAAAGCGGTCGCCCTCATTGAAGCCGATCACATAGAGGGCGCGAATGATGGTGCAGACATCCATCGATCCTTCGCCCAGAGCACAGCGATTGCTGTCGGCAAAGTGCAGATTGGTGAGCTGATCGCCCGCAGCGAGAATGGCGTCGCCGATGTGGCGTTCTTCCGACTGCATGTGGTACACGTCGCCGTTGATGTGCGCGACGCCGGGATGGTTGACGGCGTTCAGGTAGCGCTTTGCATCGGCGACTGTGTGAACGAGGCTCGTCTCTGCAGAGCGAATGGGCTCGATTGCGGCCTTCACGCCATGCTGAGTGAAGATATCCGCGCAGGAGGACAGAGTCTCTGCGGAACGCTCAAACTCGACGTCGTCGTAGGCTTTCGGCCGGCCCACCGCGGCCGGAACCACGAGAAGATAAGCGCCTCCCACCTCATGCGTGAAAGGCACTTCACGATTGAGGTAATCGACGGCCGCCTGGCGGCATACAGCGCGATTGCTGCCCAGATCGTTGTCGGCCGAGAACATGCCGCAGACGCCCGAGACGCGCAGGCCGTAGTCGGCAAGGATCTTCAGCGTTTCGTCGACTTTGTAGCCCAGATCGGGACCATAATGATTGCCGTGCAATTCGATGTAGGGCACGCCGGCTTTTTCAAGACGCACGGCGGACTCGGCCAGCGGCTCCCGTCCGAATCCCCAGTTGCTCCAGGAAAGCTTGAGGCGGGATTTGAGTTTTTCGGGAGAGCTCTTTTTCAACCCATGAAAGCGCTCCAGGATCCGGTCGTTGCTCTCTTCGAAATGTTGCCTACGCATTCTGCGGTCCTCCTTGCCTTGCGTTACCGCGCGTGATCGCCCACCTGCGGCATGTTTTTATGAACGTCCGGGCCGAAGTAGCGCAGGGTCACGAGCGGGTCGGTTGCCGAATCGTTCACGAAGGTGACGCCGGCGGCGGCTGCTTCCCAGGAGATGAATACTTCGTCCTGCGTCATTTGGCCGAAGCGGATCATCGACGGGCAGTCGACTTCGAGGTTGCCGATGCGGCCGTGACCCTGGGTAACGATAAGGCCATAGGCGCCGGGATCGACGATGGTGCATTGCGCGCCGGGCATCACCGTGAGCTCGCGGGCACTGAACTTCTGCACACCATCAACCGTGCCGTAGACGATCCACTTGTCGATATAGCCTTCGCTCGCGGAATCGTGCACCGGGATCGGCTCGAGATAGTGGTGCTTCTTGAATTCGGGATCGATGTTCGCCTGCCAGTCGACCAGATCGACAATGAAATCGAGATCATAGTGCTTGTCGGCTGGCACGTCCTGGGTGAGCAGGCTACGCGGCACCGGACGGCCTTCCACCATCGACTGGAACATCGACAAAACGTCGCTGCCCCACTGCGGCTCGTAGGTAAGCAACGAGCCTGGCGCGTGAAGAATGCGCGGCGGCACCAGCCAGCCCGTGCCGGGCTTGAGCCGATAAG
>JASHVE010000305.1 GCA_030039675.1 Acidobacteriaceae bacterium
CTGGGCGACTTCACCGAGATTCGCGAGGGCGACGAGGTGAAGCGCACGGGCAAGATTCTGTCTGTGCCCGTGGGTGAAGCCATGATCGGCCGCGTGGTCGACGCGCTCGGTATGCCCATCGATGACAGGGGCCCCATCGCGACCACGCAGACACTGCCCGTGGAACGGCTCGCTCCGGGCATCGTAGACCGCCAGCCCGTGCGCGAGCCGATGGCTACCGGTCTCAAAGCCATTGACGCCATGATTCCTATTGGACGCGGCCAGCGCGAACTGGTCATCGGCGACCGCCAGACCGGCAAGACCGCAGTGCTGCTCGACACGATTATCAATAACGCGAAGAACGACCTGATCTGCATCTACTGCGCCATCGGCCAGAAGCGCTCGTCGATCGCGCAGGTGGTGCAGACGCTGACCGAGCACGGCGCCATGGGCCACACCATCATCGTGGCCGCTTCAGCCTCAGAGCCGGCGCCGATGCTCTATCTCGCTCCTTACGCGGCCTGCGCCATGGGCGAGTACTTCCGCGACAACGGCAAGCACGCGCTGGTGATGTACGACGATCTCTCCAAGCACGCGATGGCCTACCGCGAGATCTCGCTGCTGCTGCGCCGTCCGCCGGGCCGCGAGGCGTATCCGGGCGATGTGTTCTATCTCCACTCGCGGCTGCTCGAGCGCGCGTCGAAGCTCAGCGACGAGAGAGGCAGCGGCTCGCTAACCGCATTGCCGGTGATCGAGACCCAGGCCGGCGACGTTTCGGCTTATATTCCGACCAACGTCATCTCCATCACCGACGGGCAGATCTTCCTCGAGACCGATTTGTTCAACTCCGGCGTGCGTCCGGCTGTGAACGTCGGCCTTTCGGTTTCGCGCGTCGGTTTCTCAGCTGCTATCAAGGCAGTCAAGCAAGTCGGTTCCACGCTCAAACTCGATCTGGCGCAGTACCGCGAGCTGGCGGCCTTTGCGCAGTTCGGCTCCGATCTGGACGCGCTCACGCAGAAGCAGCTCAACCGCGGTCAGAGGCTTACCGAACTGCTGAAGCAGCCGCAGTTCGAGCCGCTCACCTGGCAGCAGATGACCGTGGTGCTGTTTGCCGGCACGCAGGGCTATCTCGACGATCTGCAGGTCAGCGATATCCGCGCCTTCGAAGACGGCCTGTACAAATACTTCGCTGCTGCGCAATCGGCGTTGATGGGCGATCTAACGAAGAAGAAGCAGCTCGACGACGATCTCCGCAACCGCTTGCACACGGCGATGAAGGAGTACAAGCAAAATTTTGTGGCGGAACACCAGGCGGCGGCGGCAACGGCGTAGGGACTCAAGAGAGAGCTGTCAGCCATCAGCTTTCAGCTCTCAGCGATACAAGGCGGGCGGCAGCAGCTCATGCTGAGGCTCGTGCGAACGAAGAAGAACTGGCTGACGGCTTAGAGCTGACAGCTGAGAGTTAGATCGAATGGCGAACGTTTTAGATCTGCGACGCCGCATCCGCAGCGTGAAAAACACGCGGCAGATTACCAAGGCCATGAAGATGGTCTCGGCGGCAAAGCTACGCCGCGCGCAGGAGCGCGCCCTGTCGGCGCGGCCCTATGCGCGCATGATCGCGAGCGTGTTGCAATCACTGATCGGCCGCGTAAACATCTACGACGACGAGACCGGCAACCTGCGCCATCCGCTCTTCATCACGCGGCCCGAAAAGCGCATTCTGCTCGTTATCGTCAGCGGAGACAAGGGTTTTGCCGGCGCCTTCAACGCGAACATTCTCAAAATCGCAAACCAGTTCATCGCCGGCAATCCAGACAAGGAGATCGACGTTGAGGCTGTGGGCCGCAAGGCGCGCGATCAGATGCGCCGCCGGTATCCTGTGGCTGCCTACAGCGAGACGACCGACGAACATGGCACCAAGCGCCAGGTGCGGGAACCACGTAAAGGCAAAGTGGAGATCACCGGCGACCACCCCGGCATGCTCCTCAACCTCGAGACTTCGCGTGTGATGGAGCTGGCCCACAATATCGTCGACCGCTACGTGCGCGAGGAGATCGACGCGGCCTACATCGTTTACAACGAGTTCAAGTCCGTCATCCAGCAGCGGCTGGTGGTGGAAAAGCTGCTGCCGCTGCTCGATATCGGCAGCCCGCAGATCACGGGCGCCGTAGAGCCGACTGTCGAAGAGCGCGAGCGTGCAGGACAGGCCGCGCGCTCGGCGGGCGTCGAACTCGAACCGGCCGACACGCACGAGGCCGAAGAGGAAGACAAGAAGTTCGGCACCGCCAGTGTGGATTACATCTATGAGCAGCCCGCCGAGGAGCTCTTTGCGGGGCTGCTGCCGCAGTACGTTTTTTCGATGCTGTACCACGCCATGACGGAGTCGGTCGCCGCTGAGCACGCGGCGCGCATGACGGCGATGGATTCGGCAACCAACAACGCCTCGGAGATGATCGACTCGCTCACGCTGCACATGAACCGCGTGCGCCAGGCGGCCATTACCAAGGAGATTATCGAGATTGTATCGGGCGCTGCGGCGCTGTGAAAAACAGCTGTCAGCTATCAGCTTTCAGCCATCAGCTTGTTTGCGGTGAAACGCTCATCGGAGAAAAGCACAAACAGCGGTTGGAGAAGGAAAAGCTGAGAGCTGATGGCTGAAAGCTGAAAGCTCTCTCAAGAGTTCGTAACAAGAAGGCAAACAATGGCAGAGAACATCGGCAAAGTGATTCAGGTCTCCGGCCCAGCCGTGGACGTCCAGTTTGAAGAAGCAACCATGCCGCCGATCTATCAGGCGCTGCGCGTGGTGAGCGACGGCTTCACGGTGCCCACGCCCATCAACGTCATCCTCGAGGTGCAGCAGCACCTGGGCGAGGGGCGCGTGCGCACCGTGGCGATGGAAGCTACCGACGGAATGGTTCGCGGTATGAAGGCCATCGACCTCGGCGGCCCCATCCGCGTGCCGGTGGGCAAGGAGACGCTGGGCCGCGTGATCAACGTGATCGGCGAGCCGGTCGACGAGCTTGGCGCTGTCGGCGAGAAGGAGCGCCATCCGATCCATCGTCCTGCTCCACTCTTCGACGAACAGTCAACACACGAAGAGATGTTTGAGACCGGCATCAAGGTCATCGATCTCATCCAGCCCTTTTTGAAGGGCGGCAAGATCGGCCTT
>JASHVE010000022.1 GCA_030039675.1 Acidobacteriaceae bacterium
TGGGCGTCGTCGACCATCATGATGGCGCCGTATTTCTCAGCCAGCGCGGCGAGCTTGTCGACGGGGCCGATGTCGCCGTCCATCGAGAAGACGCCGTCGGTGATCACCAGCTTGTGACCGGGTTTTTGCTGCAGCTCCTGGAGCAATTCTTCGCAATGGGAGATGTCTTTGTGGCGAAATACCTTGATGGTGGCGCGGGAGAGCCGCGCACCGTCAATGATGCTGGCGTGGTTGAGCTCGTCGGAGAGGATGAAGTCGTCTTTGCCGAGAATGGAGCTGACGGTGCCGGCATTGGCCGTAAAGCCGCTCTGGAAGACGACGCAGGCCTCGACATTCTTGAAGCGCGCGATCTTCTCTTCGAGCTCCATGTGGATGCGCATGGTTCCGGCGATGGTGCGCACTGCGCCTGAGCCTACGCCAAAGGCGCGCGTGGCGTTGATGGCTGCTTCGATGAGCCGTGGGTCGTTCGCCAGGCCGAGATAATTGTTGCTGGCCAGGTTGACGACCTGCTTGCCCTCGTAGTGGCAGACGGGCGCCTGTTGATCGTCGAGGATACGGAGCTTGAAGTGCGTACCCTTGGCGCGGAGTTCGTCCAGTGCGGCGGTGAGGTGGGCTAGCTGGGGACGGGACGTGGTCTGGGTCATGGCGATGCGCCTCACAGAAGAAGCATAGCGCGGCAGCGGCGGACGCGAAGAGGAGCATTCGGGAGCTAGAGCGGCTCCACAGTTGATGTGCCCTTGCCGAAGCCGCGGAAGGTGGCATTTTCTTGAGGAAAATGCCACTTTGCAGCAGTGGCTTCGGGATATAGCAACTGTGAAACCGCTGCAGTAGCGATTGCCGCAGAAGAAGCGATCGCCCGAGCGGCTCTTCTGTTCCTACTCCCTGGTCCTTATCCCCTACTTTTTAGGTTGTTGTGCGCTTGATTGCGCACCGGACTGGGAATCTGGCTTCTGGCCGCTGTTGGTGATGTCCTGGCCGTTGTAAAGGATCGTCGTGGTCGAGCCGAAACGTTTGTAATCGGTGTATTTCACGGTGTCGCGGATGTGTACATCCTGGGACATATAGCCGTAGCCGCCGGAGAAGTGCAGAACGCCTTCGCCCTTGGTGTAGACCGGGAACCAGTAGTGGCCGTCGACCTGCTGACGCCAGGTCATAAACGGAGGATGCAGATCCTCCTGGCCCCTCTTGGTATCGTCGGGCACCATGCGGCCGTTTGTTACCACAATCTGCAGATCGGTGGAGTCGACCCAGATGCGGCCGTCGAGGTAGCGTTTCTTCTTCTCGATTACCTTTGGGCTTACGTCGAAGACGTAGCAGTCCAGGTCATCCACTTTTTGCCGGCCGACATACTTGATGTCGTACTCGGGAAGATCGGCGGTGGTGAGCACGAAGGGATAACCGTGCTGGATGTCCTGGAGATCGGAAGGCGACATCATGACGCGCGTGAGGCTGCTTGCCGGCGCGAAGACCACCTTCTCGGTGCGGGCGCCGGAGGGATCGAAGATCACGTCGTCGACTTCGTACCATTCGCCGTCCACCTTGTTGGTGTCATCGTCGATGGTCTGGACCCGGGCGACGCGGCGGTAGGTGTAGTGGTTCAGGGCCTCCTGGAACTCGGTTTCCTTGGCGGCAAACTGTTTGATGATCTGGTCGGCCGGGATCGATGGCTGGGAAAGGTCCATGCGCCCAAAGCCGGAGTCAAGCGGCATGGGAGTGAAGCTGTCATGGCTTTGCGCCCGGGCTGCGGGCGCGCCCAGCGAAACAGCGGCGAAGAGGGTAGTCCAGGCGATCCCCCAGACAATCCAATAACGAGTGCGCACGGTAGTTGTCTCCTCTTGGGTCGTAACCGGGTCGATTAGACCGGATTAGGAATTCACGTAAAGAAATCGGAAGTGTGCAGGGCGCCGTTTTCTTGAGGAAAACGGCACTTGAGATCATCAACTTGCTCCACACCAGTTCCTGATCCGGTATAGCTGCCCTACTGCCACTTTAGACGCATGTACAGCCCCACGGGGACATTTCACAATCGATAGTTGGGATCGTCTGCCTGCGCGCACCCAGGGACACTGTCAAAGGACGGGTTAAAAAACTGTCCCGTTCAGGACACCCGGGGGCACCGCAGGCGTCAAGAGGCAAAACGTCCTCGATTTTCCCGCCTATAGCGAAAACAGGATTGATGTATCCCGAAGTGACAGCACCCAAGTCAACGCGACCGACAGCACCGGAGTCCCCAGGGACAGGCTTTTGCCCACGGGGGCGGAGCGAGCGGCGACCTGGCACCAGCTCAACAGGACACAGTAACCCTGGTTTTGCCGTAAATAACTGAAGGAGAATCACGGCATTCATGCCTGACTATTACCATGCGCCGGCGCTGATCCTAACGCTACTCCTGCTGCCGGCGTTCGGGCACTTGTATCTGCGGCGGCGCGATATGCGGACCCGGTTATGGTTTGCGGCGTTCTTCGCTGCGCTCGTCGCCATGCTGTTCTCCTACCCGGTGAAGTGGTGGACCTTTTCACCGCTGACCGCGGGGTGGTTGACGGTAGGCGGGCGCACCTTCGTGCAGGTGAGTTCGGCGCTGTTTCTCGCTTCGATGTCGCCGCTTTGGTTTCGTCTTGGCCGGTTTCGGGTTTTGTACGTCATCCCCTACAGCCTTCCCCTGGTGGTGTACGCGGTTGTGCTGTACGGTGTGTTTCAAGGAGCGGCGCCCACCGGGCCTTTGTTCCTGATCTTTCCCGCCCTGGGCCTGGTCTGGTTCGGCGCAGCTCTCTGCTGGGGTGCGCATAAGTACATCATTCCCACGGCATTAGGGATTGCGGTGGCGGTAGTCGCAGGCGGCGTATTCTTCTGGGCTTGTTTCACACTGGGAGCCGAGAAGGCACTGGTTTACGCGGAGAGCCTTAATCTGCTGATGACCGCGCTGTTCATGGTTTTCGTGTTCCGGCGCTTTACGCCCGGATTGGCCCTTAGTGTGACTGGTTTGGTGGCGTGGGCGCTGCCTGCGCTGGAGCCGCTTCCGGCAGTGGCGCATCATCCGGCGCTGCACCTCCATCTGATTCACGTAATTGTCATGGGCAAGGTAGTTGCGGCGTTGGGCATGATCCTGCTCACTCTGGAGGATGAGCTGGCCAAAAACAGTGCCGCCCAGGAGCGCGAACGCCGTGCGCGGCGGGAACTCGAGGCTTATACGAAGTTGATGCTGGCCCGGCGCCGCGTGGAGGATTTCGACAAACAGGCCGACGAGATTTGCGAGACCGTAGTAGCGCACAGCCGGTTCGCCCAGGCGGCGCTGCTGCTGCACTCGGCGGGACGCTACCGGCTGGCCGGGAGCGCCGGCCTGGATTCAGCCACTACGAAGGCCGTGGCCGAGCTGACAGGGCGGATCCCCGTAACAGGGTTTCTTGCTCAGGGTTCAGCTCCGCCGGCCGTGGAACAGAGTCACACGCTGAGCCTGGATCTGAAGCCCTGGCTTGCGCCCGGCGACGACCTGAAGCGCCTGCGCTTCACTTCTGTGCTGGCCGTGCCGATGCTGAACCGGTCGACAACCGAAGGTGCTTTGCTGCTGGCCCGGATGTGGCCTTCCCGCGCAAATTCGGTCGGCCGCGAGCCCGAGCCGCTGCGGCCCGACGACCTGCTGCCCATCGAGCTGCTCGTGGCTCGGATGCAGGCCACACGCAGCCAGACGATGATGTTCGAACGGCTGATCAACTCGGAGAAGTTCTCGGATCTGGGGCAGTTGGCGGCCAACGTTTCTCAGGAGCTGAACAATCCTTTGACTGTGGTGCTGGGCTACGCGACGCTCCTGGAAGAGACTTCGATGCTCAATGCCCAGGACCGCAAGGCGGTGGAATCGATCCTGTCGGAAGCGCGGCACATGCGCTCGACACTCGAGAGCCTGGCGCGCATTTCGAGGTCGCATGGCGAACAGGCCGCGGTTTCGGTGTCGGAGCTTCTCTCCGACATGAGCGAGCTGCACCGGTCGGAGTTCCTGAACCGCTCGATCGAGTTCCGGCTGAATATCGCTCCGGCGCTGCCGCGGGCGCTGTGCAGCGCGCAGCAACTGCGGCAGGCGGTACGGCATTGTCTGCAGTTTGCGATGAATGCGGTCGAATATCCTGCGCCCGCCGCCGAGGAGCCGAGGACGATTCGCGTAGAGGCGGCCAGCGAGGGCAATGTGGTGCAGATTCTCGTGGGACATTCCGGGCCCGGATTCCCAAATCCCGAGCGCGCCTTCGATCCGTTCGCCTCCGCAGAGTCCGATGGCGAAGCCGCCAGCCTGGGATTGAGCCTGTGCGCCACTATTCTGCGCGACAACAACGGCCGCGCACTGGCGGTGAACCTCGAACCACAGGGCGCAGCGATCATCCTGGAATTGCAGGCAGCTTAGAGCGGTTCCAGAGTAACTGTGGCCCATTCGGTACAGTGCAGGGTGGCCTTTTCTTGAGGAAAAAGCCACTCAGCACTGGCGGCTCCGGGATATAGCAACTCTCGAACCGCTGTAGGTTATTGCAAGTCGGCAGCCAGCCAGAGGCCGTAGGCGCGCGGCTTCAACTTGTCCGATGCCGGCTGCGGTACCTGGCGCGCCTGGCAGGGAATTCCCGTGGAAACCACGACTTTCACAATCGCGTTTGCGTCGGAGACGCTCTGGCTGTCGTCCGAATAGTAATGAACCTGTGATTCCTGCACAGTTTGTGGCTTCAGATCGATGCCTGGCACAATGTAGCCGGCGGTACGCAGTGCGCGAGCCACTTGAGCGGCGTGCTTGCGCTGAGGCTCTGCGTGGATGTGGATGTAGACCCGCACCAGGAACTTGGCCGCGTTCGGGTCGGCCTCGAAGGCCTGGTCGAGCGCCGTCGCGGTCGACGCAGAGACGGCAGGATTCTGCGCCTGCAGGTTTTCGACGGTCGTGCTCAGCACGGTTTTGGCAGTGACCGCCTGCTGTTGGGCAGCGGCGGCCTGCGCTGTCTTGGCCTGCACTTCAGACGTGAGGGATTTGTTGGTATTGACTTGGGTCGTGAGCTGCTGTTTGGTGTTGAACGCGGCCCAGAGAATCAGGACCAGCCCGCCCATGACGGCCGCGCCGCCCAGAAAGCCGATCAACGCCGAGCGCCTCGATTCGCGGGCCAGCCGCTCAGAGATGGCTTTGATCTCAGCTTCCCACGCGGCTCCGTGCGGCGGAGCGTCTTCGTCTTGCATCGGCTTGCCTCGTTCGCCTCAGAGCTTGGTTCCGAAGACCGCATTGAAAACAACGCTTTGGATGCGCAGGATGCGGTAGCCCGTTACGGTGATCATTCCGCTGCAGCTTGTCAGCGCGCCCACTTCCAGCTTGCCGGACTGATTGTTCACGACGATCCAAGCCAGCGCGATGAGCACGCCGATAGCTGCCAGACCGGCGAATGCGAGGTAGACATAACGCTCCGGTCTGCAGCTTTCGAGCAGGCTGTTGGCCACCTTTGCTCGCGCCTCGTAGTCGGAGAGCGAAGCAAGTCCATCGGCTTTTTTCGCTGTCGGCACGCGGAGATTATGCGGTGGGGTTTGTTGCAGTGTCAATAAAAAACGGGCACGTAGAGACGCATTCCACCGCAGTAAGGACCCCCTCGCAACGGTAGTGTCTTCTGTTCGGAGTTCGTTTCAATACTGCCGCTGGCTCGAGATGAGACCGCGAGGCGTCCGGTGCGAGTCGTCACGCAACGTAGCTCGCGACTTACGCCTCAAAATCCAGCTCCACCGGATCGATGAGCGGCACGAGCCACTTAAGCAGCGCGAGGTGCGCGGGATGGACCGAGTAGGCGTCGCATGCAGCCTTGTCGGTGAACTTCATCATTCCGGCGTAGGCAAATCCCTGCCCGCGCGGAGAGACGTTAGAGCCAACATAAGCCTCGATCAGTCCTGGAATTACGCCGCGAAAGGCCAGGATCTCCTTCTCGGCGCGGGCCTTGTCGGCATCTGTCGCTTCAGGCTTCCAGCGAAATCCAAAGATGTGGATGAACATGCTCTCGCTCTCCAGGAAACATCTCGATGGTTGTGACAGCTCTTATGCGTGCAGCGCGAAGGCGCGCGCAGATTCAAGGAGTTTAGCTACGGATTCCTTTGAGCACGACTCAGTGTAGATGCGCATCAGCGGCTCGGTGCCGCTGGCGCGAAGCAGCAGCCAGGTTTCGGCTGCGTTGGGCTTGGTGGCGGCCTCAGGATTGTCGAGATAGAACTTCACGCCGTCGAGGGTCTCGACGCGCAGGATCGACATTCCGGCAAAGACCGGGTCACCCGGTTTCAAATCGCGCGCACGCGCAATCGCGGCGTTCTTGATGTCGTCTGCGATGTGCAGGTCGATGCGGCCGTACTGGTGCTCGCCGTACTCCGCCTGCAGATCGGCAACAAGCTGACCAAGCGTCTTGCCCTCTTCGGCCATCACGTTGGCCAGCAACAGCGAGTTCAGCAGGCCATCACGCTCCGGAAGATGGCGCTGGAAGCCGATGCCGCCCGACTCCTCGCCGCCCATCAGAATCTCGCGCTCCAGCATGTAATCGCAGACAAACTTGAAGCCGATGCCGTGCTCGATCAGCTCGCGCCCGTATTTTTTGCAAATGCGGTCGAGCATCTTGGTGGTGTTGAAGGCGCGCGTCACGGCACCCGGCCAGCCTTTGCGGCGCAGCACCCAGCTCAATAGCACCGAATAAATCTTGTGCGGGTCAACGAAGTTTCCGTGCTCGTCGGTCGCGCCGATGCGGTCTGCGTCGCCGTCCGTGCACAGGCCGGCGCAACAGCCGTTGGCAACTGTCGCCTCGCCCAGCGCGCGGATATGTGGCTCGATGGGTTCGGGATTGATGCCGGGGAAGAGCGGATCGGGATTGGCGCGAATCTGCACGTGCTCAACGCCGATTCGGTCAAAAATGTCGGAGAGGATGGTGCCGCCCGCGCCATACATGGAGTCGATGCAGAACTTCATCCCGGACTTCCCAATCACTGCGAGATCGGCGAAGTTCTCGATGGCTTTCAGATACGGCGGGAGAAAATCCACTTCGGTGATGGGCGCGGGCTGCGCGGCCTGCGGTGCAGGCTTGTCAAGATACGACTCGATGGCGGCAATAATGGAGGGCCGGCCCGAACCGCCGTACCATGCCTTGTACTTCACGCCGTTCCACTGCGCGGGATTGTGCGACGACGTGATCATGATGCCTCCAGCCGCGCTGCGACCGCGCACGCCGTAGCTCAGCGCCGGCGTGGGCGTGATCGCGCCCGCCAGTGCGACGGGGATGCCGGAAGCTGCCACCATTTCTGCGCAGGCGCGGGCGAAGGCCTTGGAGCCGAAGCGCGTGTCATAGCCGATGCACAGGCCTTTCTTCGGATCTTCCTGCGCGTGGACGTACGCGGCGATAGCCGCGGCCGCGGTACGCACATTCGCGAACGTGAAGTCGTCCGCGATGACGCCGCGCCAGCCGTCGGTGCCAAATTTAATCTGCGGATGAGGCATCTTGAAGTTCGGACTTCCCTCCTGCAGATGAGTGTAAATAACGGGAAGGATGTCTGCAGGCCCGGACCCGCCGCAGAATGCGTCAACGCTATGTCCATGCGCTAGGGTTGTGCGGGGGCGTTTTTGTACTTGTTGTGAAAGACGTGGCGGTTGATGTCGGGCCAAAACTCTCGAAACCAGAAGACGCCTGCGTCGATCCCAACGTCCTGGACCCACTCCGTTGCGGTATTCCCAGCAGACCGTGAGGCAGAAGGGTAATAGAGATTCGAGAGGCCCGCGGCGGCGCCGGCGCCGACAATCTCACTGATATTGAAGACTTCCGCTCCCGAATTCGTGCGGGTGACAACGGCGCGGCTAAGAGCGTAGCCCGTGCGTTTAAAGAATCCGCCGTGGCCCAGGGTGTAGTAGCGCGAGTCTTCGCGGGTAACGGTAGGGAAAATGAATTCGACCATATAGTTTTCGCTGGTTTGGTCGACGGCGGAATGCCAAAAGTAGCGAGCGTAGCCGGCAGCGCCCTCATGGAACTCCGGTGTGGCGTGCTCATCCATGTTGTAGGCAGCGATGATTGCCGGGAAGAAGATGGAAGAGTAATCGAAGGAGTCCTGAGTGGCATCCATGAATTTCTCTTTGACGGTCTCAGGCGGCAGCTTTTCGTTGGTGCTGACGGCGCGAAAGTTGGGAACGATGCCGAGAATGCGCTTGGTTTGCTGGCCAGAATCATCCGGCTGCCCACTTTGCGCCGGCTGGTTCTGCGGTGCCGGCGCGCTGGCGCTGGTGGATTGTGGCGTGGCGGAGGTGACCTGCGGGGGCAATTCTGGTGCGGGAGCGGCGGTCGTTGAGACTGTGAGAACGGCTGGGCGAGGATTGTCCGCTTCGATCTGTTGGGCCGCGAGGTCTCCGCCGGCATTCAGGCCGGCGATGAGCACAGCGGCGGACATTCCGAATGAAAAAATGCGCCGGTCGAGTGGCTTCCAGCGACGAAAGATCAAGGATTTATGGCTAATCTCAGCAAAAGGATGATGACTATGTTTCATCTTCGTTCTGACGGTTCCGAGCGATAGAGCGACGGCTTGGATTTCAGTAGATAAGCCACTCCTCACTCGCGGCCTCCTTCCGTGGGGGATATGGACTACAGGCGCCTTTCTCACCGAGGGTGATTTGCAGCCAAATAGGCCCGTACGGTTGTTTCCGATACCTATTGCTGATGCTTCTGGCTCTCTTCCTGCTGCTTTTTCTGCTTCGCAGCTTCGTCCGCTGCGCGCGCCTGCGCATCGAGGCCATGGGTTGGGTCTTTGTGGAAGAACCTGCGCGAAATATCCGGCCAGAACTCCTGGAGTTCTGCGCCGAACGTACCCTCGAAGGTAACCGTCAACCCGGTTTCGACTGCCTGGAGGCCGTCGCTCTTGCTGTTGGGGTAGTAGAGAGTGGAGATTTCGCCGGCGATCATGTTGCCCAGCACGTTGGAGTAGTTAGGCTCCCATTTGCCGGTGTTGTCGTGTTTGCAGATAAAAGAGGTGGCAGCGGAGTAGAGAAAGCGGTGGCCGATGGAGCCGTGACCGAGACGGAAATAACGCGGGTCCTGGTGGAGTATGGAAGGCAAAAGCGCGTTGCCGAGCGTGTTGCCAATCACGTTGTCTCCGTAAGCTGCAGCCCAGCGTTCACCGTACCCTCCAGGGCCCCACCCGAAGCCGGTGTCGGAGTCTTGGGCCTCGCCAAGGCCTGCAGTAATCGCCGCGATCGCAAAGGTGTACGGGTCGATGGCGGCGTGAAATTGGAGTTTGAACTTCTCTGCGGCGGTGAGGGAGACGGCATCGCTGCGGTAGCTGACGTTGAACGAGGGCACAATTCCCGCGATGCGTTGATGTTCCTGCTCCCTGATCTGTTCTTCGGCTTTCTGGTGCTGGGTTTGCTGCGTGCTCGGATCCTGAGCCTGGTTTTGTGAGGAGCTTGAACTACCTTGGGCGGTTGTCGAAGCAGCAGCCGGTTGCTGGGTTTGCTGCCCGTTTTGCGGGTCAATGGCTGCCGCGATCTCGACCTGCGGCACAGGAGCATCCGGAATCACTTCCTGTGGGGGCGCGGTGCTCACGAGCGCCTGACCGGTCTCCTGCGAAGCAAGAGAGGGCGCCAGCGTCAAAAAGGCCGTTCCGTAGAAAATAGATACAACGATCCAACTCAAACTTAAACGCATCACTCACCAAAATTTGCAGCGCGCGACCTTCGGCGCAATCCACCCTCCAGGCGAAGCGGACGGTATCTCTGCTGTGATTAAACCCAACCTGCGAGAGGATTACTCCAGGAGCGCTCCCGGGGACCGAACTTCACGGTGCATCGGCGAATTTCTATTGGTTAGACGTAATTCCGCCCTCCGGCGACACATAAGTTCCACGATCGCCGACGCGAACTTTGGCCTTCTAGTTGAAGTGGTTGGAAATAAGAGTGTTACGTGGCGAAATCTATGAACCCGCGCTGCGGGTCCGTGGCAACCAGCTTCACTAATACCTTATCACCCACATCCAGCTCCTTGCCGCCGCGTACGAGCATGCCCTCCACCTGCGGATCGAGGGTGCGGACGAACGTGCCGTATTGGTTGACGCCGGTGACAATGGCTCTGAAGCTTTGCCCGATGCGCGGGTGCAGCACCACGGCGGCGATACGCTTCTGCATATCGCGCTCAACCTTGCGTGCCGCGTCCTCCCGTTCCGTACACCGCGCGGCAATGCCGTTCAGCACGCCATCCGGGTAGGGCTGAGGACGGCTGGCCAGCCAGGATTTCAAGATCCGCTGGGTGATCACGTCAGCAAAGCGGCGGTTCGGCGCCGTGGAGTGGGTGTAGTCCTGCACGGCCAGCCCGAAATGGCCGGGCGAGGGATGGTGCGGTTTCACCAGCACATATTCCCCGGGCCCCATCAGCTTGACGACCGCCAGCGAGAGATCAGGGAAGCGGTCTGGGTCTTTTTGCCGCTGCGCGAGCAGAAAATCATTCAGCGCCTTCGAGTCGGGTTCGGCGGGAAGCGTCGCACCGAGCCCGGCGGCCAGCTCGACGATCCGCTCCCAGCGCTTGGGTGTGCGCACAATACGGCGGATCGAGGCGACGCCGGCATCCTGAAGGGTCCGCGCGATCACGCCGTTGGCCGCAACCATGAACTCCTCGATGAGCGAGGTGGCCCGGTTCTTTTCAAGATTTGCAATCTCCACCGCCTGATTCTGGAGCATCACAGGGCGCGTTTCGATGGTCTCGAGATCGAGCGCTCCATGCTGATAGCGGCAGCCCAGCATCCGCCGCGCTGCTGCGTCCTGCAGCTTGAGCTGCGCGGCCAAATCTGCGTTGGCTGATACCTTTGCGGGAGCCGGCCCCTTACCCTCAAGCCAGGCCCCAATGCCGGGATAGGCGAGCTGCGCGCGGTTGCGCACCAGCGCTCGATATGTCCTGCCCGCGCTCGCCGTGCCTATAGCGTCCACGGCAAACTCGATTACCACGGCCACCCGGTCTTCGTTTTCGTTCAGCGATGTAGCGCCTTCGGAGAGTTCGGGGGGCAGCATGGGAAAGACTTTGACGCCGGTATAGACCGAGGTAGTTTCGCTTCGCGCGTGGCCGTCGATCACCGAGCCCTTGTGGACGCGCGCGTCCACGTCGGCCACGCCGACCAGGATGCGGATGGAGTCGCCCGCCAACTGTTCGGCCCACTCGATCTGATCAAGATCCTTCGAGGTATCGTTATCGATGGAGGACCAGAGCAGGCTGCGCAGGTCCCGGATGTCGGACTCGACGCCGGCGCCGGAGAGTCGACCGGTTTGCGTGGCGATCGCGGCCAGTTCTTTGTCGGTCCCGGCAGGGAAGTCCGGCTGAAAGCCGCGCTCAATCATGGCGCCGTGCGCCGCGGCAACGAGGTTGAAATGAAAGGGGTGGCCAGATGGGCTGGAATGCATCAGAGGGATCGCTCCTCAAGGCGAAATGCCAGCCTATCACCTCGAAGACCGCCGCTCGATGAAGAGGCCCGCGCGCCTAGCCGAAGACTTTTGTCGTCGGGCCATCTCAAAGGTCATGTCAAGTGTCGACTGTGTGTGGCCGGGGGACATGAAGCTGTTGCGAAGAGCAGATCCCCATTACCTTGTGAGCTTCATCACATCCAACGCGCAGAGTGCCGGCGGAAAATACAGGGAAACTAAGCTGTATTCAGGGAATGCTGGGCTCCAGATTCACGCCGTACCGGCGGGAACATGCCGATGAGCGAGCAAGACCGCGTGGAGAGAAGGCCAGGCAAGATGGTGGAAGAAGGACACATTCCAGAGGACCCGCATCGGCGGCACGCAGACATACCAAGACATGCTCCTTCCGGATGTGTGGCCTGCTCGGTCCGCCGGCCGGGATGGTTCTGCTCGTTGGGCAGCGCGGTGCTGGCCGATCTCGAGCTCGCCAGCAGCGCTTTTTCCTTGCCCGCGCAGGCGCGTCTCTTCTCGCAGGGTGGCGACGCACGCTGCCTTTACATCATCTGCGGCGGATACTTGAAGCTCGTGGCGGGAGGCAAAGAGGACCGCGAGATGATTGTGCGCGTAGCCGGGCCGGGCTCGGTGCTCGGGCTCTATGCCGTGCTCTCGCATGGAATCTACGAAGTCTCGGCGGAATCGCTTACCGCTGCGCAGTTGCGCGTGGTCGAGCGCGAACGGTTTCTTGCTTTTCTGAACAGTCATAAAGAAGCGCAGATGCGCGCTGTGCAATGCATCTGCCAGGAGTACCGCTTCGCGTTGCAGGATGCATGCCGCATCGCGCTCTCAGCCACGGTGGCGACGCGCCTCGGACGGCTGCTGCTTGAGCTCGCGCATCAGATCGGCGAGCGGCTGCCGGACGGAGAATTCCGCTTTCCCCTCCTGCTCACGCACGAAGAGATCGCTTCCATGACTTCCACGGCACGAGAGACCGTAACCCGCACCCTCAGCCAGTTCCGCAAAGACGGTTGGATCTCCATCGAGGACTCTCTCGTAACCCTTCACCATCCAGACCACCTGCAAGCGCTTCTGTAAGAGGCAGTTGTACTTTTTCTGCTCTCCGCGCGCCCGCCTTGTGAGTCCAAGAGCTATGATTGAGAGTAAGAACCAACTTTTCCAGTTGGGAGTTGTCACACGCATGAACCGCATTTTTGCCTGCATTTCTGCTCTCCTGCTCACCTGTTGCGCTGCAGCCGCCCAGAACTCTGATCCGGTTGTGCCGGCGGCCCCGGCGACGGCTCCGTCTACCGCGACCTCAACCCAGGCGGCCGCGATCGCGCAATTCCAAAAGATTGAAGATTCATGGGCCGACGCCTTGAATCGCCGCGACCAATACGGACTGGAGCTGGTACTCTCGCCGCTCTTCGTGGACGTCTCGGCCACCGGCGACGTGACCACGCGCAATCAGCAGGTGGTGCAGGCGATCACGACCGACGACAAGACGCTCTATCTCGCGCAGAAGGTCATCACTGTGCGCTCGCTTGGCGACATCACAGTGGTCAACGGCACCTACACACTGCATCACAAGGTGAATACTGCACAGGTGGATGACAAGGGCGTCTTCACGCATGTATTCGAGCGTGTCCACGGCGGCTGGATGTGCATCAATTCGCAGCGCACATTGCTGCGCCAGGATTCGAACGTGAAGCAGAAAAAGCAGTCTGCGGCGAGTGCGTCAGAGCCCTTCCACATTCCGTTCTTTTCCAAGAGCGACAAGAGCAATCAATAGGTTCGTGCGACCGGCGCGTTCAACCTGCATCTATAATCGAGCGATCCAAGTGCAGCGTGTTACGCCGCGTGTGCAGGCGTGGACTACGCCTGTGATGAATTGAAACCGGAGCCATGGCCCAGCCCACCGCAACTGCCCCTATCCCGGCGGAAATCGAGACCGCGGCACCAGCGTCTGCAGCGGCGAAGGCCGCGGTGGGCGTTCTTGCGGCAGTCAGCCTGTGTCATCTGTTGAATGACATGATCCAGTCGCTGCTGCCGTCGATCTATCCGATTCTGAAGCTCTCATTTCATCTCGATTTCGGCCAGATCGGCATGATTACGCTCGTCTATCAGATCGTCGCCAGCCTGCTGCAACCGTTCATCGGGCTCTATACGGATCGCCGCCCCATGCCCTATGCGTTGGCGGTGGGCATGTGTTTCACGCTGGCGGGGATTCTCTTGCTGGCCATAGCGTCCTCGTTCAAGATGTTGCTTCTGGCCGCGGCCGTGGTGGGCACGGGCTCGGCGGTTTTCCATCCGGAATCCTCGCGCATTGCGCGCCTCGCTTCAGGAGGCCAGCACGGATTCGCGCAGTCATTTTTCCAGGTGGGAGGCAATACCGGTTCAGCTGTCGGCCCCCTGCTGGCCGCGCTGATCGTGTTGCCCCTCGGCCTGCGCGGCGTGGCCTGGTTCTCCATTGCTGCCGTGGCAGGCATCGTGGTGCTGATCGGTGTGGGCCGTTGGCGTTCGCATCATCTGGCGCGCGCGGTCGGGCGTCGGGCACACGCCGAGCGCAGATCCGGTCTGTCGCGCGGCTCCGTGGCCCGCGCGATTGCGGTGCTCACGGCTCTGGTCTTCTCGAAGTACTTTTATCTTGCCAGCATGGTGGGATATTTCACCTTCTATCTCATTACGCGTTTTCATGTTTCCGTCCGCACGTCGCAACTGCACCTGTTTATCTTTCTGGGCGCAGTCGCTGCGGGCACATTTCTGGGCGGACCAATCGGCGACCGCATTGGCCCGCGCTACGTAATCTGGGTGTCGATTCTGGGCGTGCTGCCGTTCACGCTGCTGCTGCCTTACGTGAACCTTTTCTGGACGGGGATTCTCTCGGCCATCATCGGCTTTGTGCTGGCATCGGCGTTTTCCGCGATTCTGGTCTACGCGCAGGAACTGATGCCGGGGCGCGTCGGTTTGGTCTCGGGCATTTTCTTCGGGCTGGCTTTCGGCATGGGCGGCATCGGCGCAGCGGTGCTGGGGCACATCGCCGACCTCACCAGCATCGTGTTTGTCTATCGGCTCTGCGCGTGGCTGCCGGCCATCGGCCTGCTGACGGGATTGCTGCCCAAGTTGAAGAAGGCATGAAGCAGTTTTTCCATTTGCTCTGATAAAGACATGATCTGCAGCGGTTTCACAGTTGCTATATCCCGAAGCCACTGCTGCAAAGTGGCATTTTCCTCAAGAAAATGCGACCTTCTGCGGCTTCGGCAAGGGCGCATCAACTGCGGAACCGCTCTAGCTGACCAGCCGCTTTGCGTCCTGCGGCTTGCGACGGGCTTCTTGCACTTTGATGGATACATGCACCAGGCTGAGCGCCGCGGGTGTCACGCCGGGAATGCGGCTCGCCTGGCCGATTGTGCCCGGGCGCACGCGCTCCAGCTTCTCGCGCATCTCGCGCGAGAGGCCGCTGATGGCTCCGTACTCGATCCAATCGGGAATGGCGACTGACTCCGCCGCTTTCAGCTTCTCGATGGCTTTCTTCTGCTGCTCGAGATAGCCGGCAAACTTGATCTCGGTCTCGACGGCGCGCGCTTCGTTGCGCCGAGCGCTTCGCTCGACCGCATCATGCGCGGAAATGAACTCCGCCAGTTGCGGGGCGCGCTGCAATTCACTGCTCAAGGCTGCGAGCACCGGTTCAATGTTCACTTCGGGCCGCTTCAGCAGTTGCGCCCACGTCGATCCTGCAGTAGCCGTTAGCTCGCTCAGGTCCGCAGCGCGCAGTTTTTCTGCATCCACCTTGCCGGTGATCAGCAGGCGCTGGAGCGCTGCCATGCGCGCCTGTTTCTGTTCGTACTCGGCCCAGGCTGCGTCACTGATGAGCCCCAGCCTGCGGCCGTGCGGTGTAAGCCGGCGGTCTGCGTTGTCAATGCGCAGATGCAGGCGGAACTCCGCACGCGAGGTGAACATGCGGTAGGGCTCGTTGGTGCCCTTCGAGATCAGGTCGTCGATCAGGATGCCGGTGTAGCCTTCGGTCCGGTCCATGGTGAACGGCGGCTCGCCTTTGAGCCACAGCGCAGCGTTGATGCCGGCCATGATGCCCTGGCATGCGGCCTCCTCATAGCCACTTGTTCCATTAATCTGCCCGGCAAGATAGAGGCCCTCCATTGACTTCACGCGCAGCGTGCGGTCGAGCTCGGTCGCGTCCACGCTGTCGTACTCGATGGCGTAGCCGGGGCGCAGCATCTCGGCGTCTTCGAGGCCCGGGATGGAGTGCACGATCTGCCACTGCACCTCCATGGGCAGCGACGTGGACATGCCGTTCACGTAGACCTCGTGCGTATTCAAGCCCTCGGGCTCCAGGAAGAACTGGTGCTGCGTCTTGTCGGGGAACTTGACGATCTTGTCTTCGATCGACGGACAGTAGCGCGGCCCGATGCCTTCAATCCGGCCTGAGTACATCGCCGAGCGGTGCACGTTCTCGCGGATGAGGCGCAGCGTCTCCGGCGTGGTGAAGGCGATGTGGCAGCTGATCTGCGGCTGCACGATCTTCTTGGTGCGGAAGCTGAACGGCGTCGGCTCGGCGTCGCCGGGCTGCTCCTCGAAGCGATCCCAGTGGATGGTGCGGCCGTCGAGCCGCGGAGGGGTCCCGGTCTTGAGCCGGCAAGTCCGCAGACCCAGCCGGCGAAGTGCTTCGCCGAGCAGCACGCTGGCCGGCTCGCCGCTGCGCCCGGCGGGGTACTGCTCCTCGCCGCAGTGGATGAGGCCATTCAAGAATGTGCCGGTGGTGATGATGGTCGCGCCGGCCATCAGATTGCGCCCATCTCGGAGCTTCAGCCCCAGCACGCGGCGTAAACCCTTAGTCCTTACATCCCCAGTCCCTATTCCCTGATCTTCTGTTCCCTGTTCCCTATTCCCTGTTCCCTCTTCTTCGATCACCAGATTGACGACTTCGGCCTGGCGGATGTGCAATCCGGGCTGGCTTTCAAGCACCTCGCGCATCTTTACGCGATAGAGCTGTTTGTCGCACTGCGCTCGCGGACTCCACACGGCGGGCCCGCGCGATGAGTTGAGCAAGCGGAACTGGATGCCGACGGCATCGGCCACCTCGCCCATGATGCCGCCCAGGGCGTCGACCTCGCGGACAAGATGCCCCTTGGCCACGCCGCCGATGGCCGGATTGCAGCTCATCTGCGCGATGAGGTCCAGGTTCATGGTGATCAGCGCGGTCTTCAGCCCCATGCGCGCCGCGGCCATAGCCGCTTCGCATCCGGCGTGCCCGGCGCCCACCACGGCCACGTCATATTGTTCCGTAAAAGCCATTCCTTCCCATTTTATGGGGAATTGCGTTGCATAGCACCTTCGAGCCAGGGCGCCAGCGCAACAATCCTCCTATAATCATCG
>JASHVE010000306.1 GCA_030039675.1 Acidobacteriaceae bacterium
TACCCGTCGTCGAAATTGTCATAGGGTAAGTAGGCGTCGCCGAATCCGTAGGGCGATATGACCCGGGCGCGGCTGGAACCGTACCTGCCCCGGGCGAAGCCATGCCCCGCTCCGCCACGGCGCTGAGAATAAGCATTATCTGCTGCACCCACGGCAAGGAGCACAAACAAACTCACCAGGATTGTCCGCCGCATGACCAACCTCGTGAAGGGGAGTTTAGCACCAGGGTCTGGCGATGTACAGGTTACGTGTGACCGTGATCTTTTTGCTGTTTGGGTTGGCGATAAGCGACAATAAAAGCGCCATGTCTCAGGGTACGCGCACGTTCGAGCCGCCGTTTACTGATGTGCCGGGCGCGCTGGCGGAGATCCGCGCCGGCCGCATGGTGATTGTGGTGGACGACGAGGACCGGGAGAATGAAGGCGATCTGACGCTGGCCTCGGAGCATGTAACGCCGGAGGCGATCAACTTCATGGCCCGTTACGGCCGCGGGCTGATCTGCCTGACGCTCACCGAGGAGCGAGCCGACCATCTGCGGCTCTTTCCGATGACGCAGCAGAACTCGTCGCGTTTCGGCACTGCCTTTACCGAGACGATCGAGGCCCGCGAAGGCGTGACGACGGGAATTTCCGCCGCCGACCGGGCGCACACCATCCGGACGGCCATCGATCCCAAGTCGACGCACGCCGACCTGGCGCGGCCGGGGCACGTGTTTCCGCTGCGCGCGCGGCGGGGTGGGGTGCTGGTGCGTGCCGGGCAGACGGAAGCATCAGTCGATCTGGCGCGGATGGCGGGCCTGAATCCCTCGGGCGTGATCTGCGAGATCATGCGCGACGACGGCGAGATGGCGCGGATTCCGGACCTGATTCCGTTCGCGCAGCAGCATGGGATGCGGATTCTTACCGTGGCTGAGCTGATCCGCTACCGGCTGCGGCATGAGCGGTACATCGTGCGTGCGGGTGAGAGCCGCATCCAGACGCGCTACGGTGAGTTTCGCATGATCGCCTACGAGAGCGAGGTGACCGGCGGCGAAAGCCACATTGCTCTGGTACGCGGCGACCTGTGCCCCGATTGCCCGGCATATCACGACGGCGCGGCGGAGGAGAGCGAAGGCGCCGGACGCAGGGCGGTTTGCGACCGGCCGGTGCTGGTGCGGGTGCACACACGGTGTACGGCGGGCGATGTTTTTGGCGCGGATTGCCGATGCCGCGAGATTCTGGACCAGTCGATGTGCATGATTGCCAAGGAAGGATGCGGCGTGGTGCTGTATCTGCACAACACCTCGCGTGGGTTCGAGATCGACCGCTCGCCCGATCATGCGTTTGGTCCGGGCGGAACGGCTGCCCCCGCGGGTGCGCCGGGCTCTCACGCGGGACGGCTGGTGCTGCACCGCGAGTTGCGCACGCGAGAGGGTTCGCAGGCGCGCAGCGGGCGGATTCTGCGCGCGATCGGGCTGGGCGGGCAGATCTTGTCGGACTTGGGGATTCAGCGCATCCGCCTGCTTTCCAATACGCCGATGCATATTCCGGCGCTCGAAGGGTTCGGGCTCGAGATCGTGGAGCAGGTGCCGATTCCGGTGGAGGAGTGCAGCCGGGTTTGAGGTTCGTGCCTTCCCACCCTTTCGCCGGCAACCACCGCATGAACAGAGACCAGTCCGCGGAGACCCCGGTCCAGGCGAAAGGATGGGGCACCCAACATCCAGTTGCCTGCTTCTATTCTTCGCGCAATAAGATGAGCGGGTTGACCGCCAGAGCGCGGCGGGCGGGGATCCATGAGGCCAGCAGGCCGAGCAGAAGCATCGTCGCGATGACGCCGCAGAGCACGATCGGATCTCTGGGGGTGGCTTGGTAGACGATGAACGCCAACACGCGCGTGGCCAACAGGCCGAGCAGCAGACCGGCGAGTGAGCCGACGGCGAGCAGGCGCAGGGCGCGTCCCAGCGCGGCACGCAGAACCTCCTGCTTTCCCGCGCCGAGCGCGACGCGAATGCCGAGTTCACGCATGCGCTTGCTCACCGCATACGAAGCCATGCCGAAGACGCCGGTAATAGCGAGCATGGCGCCCAACAGGCCGAGCACGCCGAGCGCGACCGTGGCCACGCGCGCCGCAAAGAGCGCGGAATCCATCTCCTCTGTCCAGGATCGTATGGAGAGCGGCAGGCTGGAGTCGAGGCCATGCAGAGTGCGCTCCAGGGCTTCGGCCATCTCTTGAGGATTGCGATTGGAGCGGACGACGAGCCAGGTGCCGCTTTCCTGGTGCTGCAGGAACGAGAAGAACATCGCGGGCTGCTGATCTTCAGTCAGTGTGCGGTATTTGCCGTCTTCCACCACGCCCACCACCTGGGCGCGGTTGCCACCCCAGAATTTGAAATGTCCGCCGATGGCCTTGTTCACCGATCCGAAGAGCTTGACAGCGAACTGGCGATTCACCACGACGGCGATGGGCGCTTTACTGTCGTCGTCGTAGCGGAGATCGCGGCCCGCGATGAGCCGCGTGCCTGCGGCTGCCAGATAGCCCGGCGAGATGTTGTAATCCATCGCGTCGGCGGCCATGTTAGTGGGGCGGTAATCGGTGGTGGTGTCCTTGAAGACGTAGGAGTCACCTCCGCCCAGGGCCAGCGGAATCTGGTTAATGTAACCGGCGGCCGAAACGCCGGGGATGGAGGTCACGGCGTCGAGCATGCGGCGCTGCGTCTGTGCGGCATGATCCTGCGTATATCCGGCCATCTGCAGGTCCGATTCGACGACCATTGCGTTCTGGGGGAGAAATCCGTAGTCACTGCGCAGCGAGCGGACGAGCCCGCGCACCGCAACCAGCGACGAGGTGACGAGCACGGCGCAGATGGCGATCTGCGCGACCAGAAGAAGATCGCGCAGGGTGAGCCGGCGCATGCTTGTTGCGCCGCTCGAGCCGGCCCGGATCATCTGCCAGGGATCGGCGCGCAGGATCTGGCGAACCGGCACGATTCCAAAGAGCAATCCGCTCAACACGGCGAGAAGCAGCGCGACGCCGTAGGTGCGCACGTCAGGATTGACAGGGACGTTGATGGGGACATTGGGGATGGGCCGCCAAGTGCTGAGGGCGCGCAAGATGACCACACCGACGGCCAGGCCGATGGCTCCACCGGCGACGGAGACGAGCAGGGCCTCGGTAAGCAGTTGCCTCACGATGAGCGTGCGGCGCGAGCCGAGAGCGAGACGCACGGCAACTTCTTTGGCCCGGTCGGCGGCGCGCGCCGCGAAGAGGCTGCCGAGATTGGCGCAGGCAGCGAGAAGAATGAGCCCGGCGAGCAGCATGAGGCCGGTCATGAAAGCTCGGGCCGGGCCACCAAGCAGGTCGCCGACGAGACCGGGGCGAGCGAGAGAGAACTTGAGCCCATCGTCGTCTGCCGGGTAGGCCTTGGCCAGCCATGCGGCGATGCTGTTGAGGTCGGCCAGTGCTGCCGCGGGTGTGATGCCGGACCGCAGGTGGCCCATGACCCACATCGAGTGGTTGCCGCGGTACTGCAGGGAGTCATGGCCTTCCACGAGGGGCTGCTCTACAAGCGGAATCCAGAGTGCGGGCGCGAAGAAAAGCTCCGTGCCGCGGAAGTCCGGTGGTGCGATTCCGATGATGGTCAGAGGGTGTTTGTTGATCTCCACGGTGCGGCCGATTACATTGGGATCGCCGGAGAAGTAGCCCTGCCACCAGGCGTAGCTGAGCACGACATAGGGCGCGCTGTTTTTGCCGTGTTCGTCAGAGGCATGGAAGAAGCGGCCGCGATATGGCTGAATGCCGAGAGCGTCAAAGTAGTTTCCGCTGGCCAGATAGGGCCATGCCGTGGAGGGATTCGCGCCGGTGTCGACACCGACCTGGCCAATGATGTCGTACGCGAACAGGCCCTCGAAGGTGCGGTTGCGGTCGCGCAGGTCCACGTAGTCCAAATAGGAGTGGGATGGGAAATTCTGCCGCTGCAGCATGTAAAGGCTCTGCGGGTGCGGCACGTTCACCGGGCGCAGCACCAACGCGTTCAGAACGCCGAAGACGATCGAGTTGGCGCCGATGCCGAGGGCCAGCGTGGCGATGGCCGTAAGTGTGAAGCCGGGCGACTTCTTCAACTGCCGGATCGAGAACTTCAGTTCACTGAGCATGGCTGCCCTCCAGTACGCGTTTCGTGCACCGGAGGTTCCAGCACGCAGCGTACCAGGCGCAGGTATCGGAAAAAACAGGGAGCTGCGCTGAGTTTGTATTAGGATTGGTGTCCGCTTGCGGCGAGGTCTGTCCGGAATCGCACACCGGGTGGAGAGTCGGACCTAGGGTTCGTTAATGCACGTACGAGAAGATTCCGCAGAGGTCCGTGGAGTTGACGAGGGCGTCGCGCGTCATGACGGGCAGGTCGGAGCCCGAGAAGAACGCGACCTGTAAGTTGCGGTCTACGGCGTAGGTGACCATCCACTGCGCATCGTCGGAGCCGCAGAGACTATTGTGATGAAGGAAGCGCCGGGAGGGCGGAATATTCAGGCGATAGAGATTTCCACTGCCGCCGTTCGTGGTCTCCAGATCGAAGACTGCTTCGAGCTCCGCCGCGTCAACTTTGCGAATTTGCGCGATGGTGAAGGGTGAGTAGCCGATGGTCAGCTTCGTCTCCGAGATGGAGATGTCTCCGGTGATGGCCACGGCCGTAGAGCCCGAGGCGCGCCAGTAGCCCTTGTCTTGCGCTGCGCTGGAAAGAGAGCCGGTGAGCATCCAGCACGCGGCCGCTAGGGGCAGTAGTTGTCTCCTCATCCTTTTGAACATCAGGCCCCGCAAGCTTCCGTATCTACCAGCCGAGCACGTAGGCAAACATCAGCGGCGCCACGATAGACGCATCGGATTCGATGACGTACTTGGGCGTGCGCTCGCCGAGCTTGCCCCAGGTGATCTTCTCATTCGGCACTGCTCCGGAGTAAGAGCCGTAGCTCGTGGTCGAGTCGGAGATCTGGCAGAAGTAGGCCCAGAGCGGCACATTGTCGCGCTGCAGATCCTGGTGCAGCATGGGCACCACGCAGATGGGAAAGTCGCCTGCGATGCCGCCGCCGATCTGGAAGAAGCCGAGCGGGGTCTTGGCGGTGAGCGACGTGTACCACTCCGCCAGCTCCATCATGTACTCGATGCCCGTGCGGACGGTGTGCACGTTCTTCACGTCGCCGCTGATGCAGTGGCCGCTGTACATGTTGCCGAGAGTGGAGTCTTCCCAGCCGGGGACGAACATGGGCAGGTTCTTCTGCGCAGCAGCGAGCAGCCAGCTGTCTTTGCGGTCGATCTGGTAGGACTTTTCCAGCTTGCCCGAGAGCAGAATCTTGAAGAAGAATTCGTGCGGGAAGTAACGCTCGCCGGCCTTGTCTGCGCGAACCCATTCCTCGAGAATCTCGTTCTCGATGCGGCGCATCGCCTCCATCTCGGGGATGCAGGTGTCGGTGACGCGGTTCATGTGCCGGCTGAGCAGCGCGGCTTCGTCGGCGGGCGTCAGGTCGCGGTAATGCGGAACGCGCTCATAGAAATTGTGCGCGACGAGGTTGAAAACGTCTTCCTCGAGATTGGCGCCCGTGCAGCAGATGCCGTGAATCTTGTCCTGGCGGATCATTTCGGCCAGCGAGAGGCCGAGCTCGGCGGTGCTCATGGCGCCGGCCATGGTGACGAACATCTTACCACCCGAGACGAGCAGCTTCTTGTAGCCTTCGGCCGCGTCAACCAGGGCGGCGGCGTTGAAATGGCGGT
>JASHVE010000023.1 GCA_030039675.1 Acidobacteriaceae bacterium
TGAGCTGGCAGAACGCACGCGCGGCCTGGATAAAGGCATGCCGAAAGGCATCTCCGTCAAAGAGGCCGTGAAGGTACGTGCCAAAGATTCGTGAGTCGGGACTGATGCAACCATCCGTCACAGCTTCGGTGCGCTCGATAGTTTTGCGTACCAACTGGGCGAGAGGCTGCGCGTGCCCGATATAGGACGTCTCGCCCACATGGATTTCGTAGCCGCACAGAGCGATATTTCCAACAGGCTGGCAGAAGAGCGATCTGGCGATGAGACGGCCGGTGCCAGCGATTGCGATCTTCGACGGCCGCATAGTCGTGTTGATCGGCAGCAGCGAGAGACCTCTGATCGATCCAGCGCTCTCAATCTCATCGGGATCAGAAATAACCTGTCCTAGCATCTGCATCCCTCCGCAGATACCCGCTACCAGGCCAGTCTTCGCATGCTCGATCACTACCTCTTCCAGCCCTTCGGTCCTCATCCAAAGAAGATCGTCCACTGTTTGCTTGCTTCCGGGGAGGATTATGGCATCGGCTCCGCGCAATTGTTCCTGTTTGCGGCAGAACCGAACCGCAACTGATGGTTCCGATCGCAGCGCATCAAAATCGGTGAAGTTTGAAAGCGACGGAAATGCAATCACTGCGATGCGGAGAGGTCTGTCTGCGCCGGCAACGGACCATTGAACATCATGGAGCGAATCGGAGGCGCGCAATCCCAGGCTGTCCTCTTCATCGAGCGAAAGACCCTCAATGTGAGGAACGACTCCGAGACACGGCTTCTTCAGACGATCTTCCATCATGCGAAGCCCCGGAGTAAGCAGCGAAACGTCGCCACGAAACTTGTTGATGATGAAGCCGCGGATGCGTGCCCGCTCCTCGGGCTCAAGCAACTCGACGGTTCCCAGCAACGAAGCAAAGACGCCTCCGCGGTCGATATCCCCGACAAGCAGGCACGAGGCGTCCGCCATTTCTGCCATGCGCATGTTCACAATGTCGTGTTGTTTCAAATTGATTTCGGCGGGCGAGCCTGCTCCTTCAAGCACAATCACATCGTTTTCTGCGGTGAGGGTTGCATAGCTCTCGCGAACAATCGGCACGAGCTCTTCGACTCGGCTCTGATGGTACTCTGCGGCGGAAAGCCGGCTCCAGATCTTGCCGCGGACGATCACCTGCGAAGTCATCTTGCCCGCAGGTTTCAGCAAAATGGGGTTCATGTGAACCGACGGCGCGATGCCTGCGGCCTCGGCCTGCAGTGCCTGGGCGCGTCCGATCTCAAGCCCCTCAGCGGTAGCCGCCGAGTTGAGGGACATGTTCTGCGATTTGAAGGGTGCAACTCGATAGCCTTGGTGGGCAAAGATGCGGCAGAGCGCCGCGGTAAGCAGAGACTTCCCCGCATGCGAGCTCGTGCCGAGAACCATAACCGCGCGGGCTGTCATAACGCCTGTTCCTCGGCGTACCGGTCATACGAGACAACGGTTTTGAAATCAACGCGTCTTTCCCAACCGTACCTTTCGAGATCAGGTTCCGAAGCAAAGTCTTCGACGTAACCGAGGCAGAGATATGCCACCAGTGTCAGATGATCCGGGATGTTGAGCAGATTGTAGAGTTCCGTTGTATCAAGAATGCTGACCCATCCTACGCCAACCCCTTCGCTACGCGCGGCGAGCCATAGGTTCTGAATCGCGCAGACAGTCGAGTAGATCGCTGTCTCGGGCATGGTCTGCCGTCCCAGTCCGTGGCCGCGCTCGCTCCCCGAATCGCAAAGAACACACAGATTTTGCGGCGCTTCAAGGATGCCTTCCAGCTTGAGCATGGAATATCGTTCGGCCTGCTCGCCGTTGTAGCTGCCGAGAGCACGCCTGTTGGCTACCTCGAAGATCTGACGAACGGCCTTGCGAATGCCGTAATCCCGGATCACGATGAACCGGGATGGCTGCATCAGCCCCACCGAAGGCGCGCAGTGCGCCGCGGCAAGCAGACGCCAGAGCAGATCCTCCGGTAAAGGTTTGTCGACAAAGCCTCGCCGCACATCGCGACGCTCCGCGATGGCCCTGTAGACAGCTTCACGTTCGGCCTCGTTGAAGGGAGGATGCGAATTCATTGGCTGGCTCACCACGCTCTCGAAAATTTGGGGCCCGAATGGCTTTCATCGCGCAACCGGCTGTTAACGCCTGCGTTGTGCTCAATCAGGCGGCCGAAGAGCCATATCACATCCGAGAGACGATTCAGGTAGGCCAACACTTCCGGTTGGATCACTCCACCGCCCTCCGCAAAGCGAACGGCACTGCGCTCGGCGCGGCGACAAACCGTGCGCGCCATCTCATAAGCCGCCGACTCGGGATGTCCACCGGGAAGCGACCAGTCCGCAAGTATGCCCTCGGTCGCTTCGATCCTGTGGACGAGATCTGTCAGTTTGTCCACATCTTCGGTGGAGATCGCTGGCGATTTTTTCTTGCTTTCCGGTGGTGTTGCCAGCACGGAGCCAACCCGGAACAACGTTCTCTGGATATCCTCGGTCCACGCTACGATTTCTTTGTTCTGGCAGATACTGCGGGCAAAGCCGAGGTGCGTATTCAGCTCATCGACTGTGCCATAGGACTCGACGCGAAGATCAGCTTTTGAAACCCGAATGCCACCGGCGAGTCCTGTCTGCCCTCCATCGCCACGCTTGGTTGCAATGCTCATCGGTTTTCTCCTTGGACGGTATAGGTCTCCTCTATCGTAATGCGAAGCGTCTTGATGAGAGGAGAGCGGTGATATTCAATAACGAGTGCATCGTCGAGAAAATCGATAACCTGCGGCGGTGCGGCCGAGAAAAGCGCCTCTTCCGGAAAAAACCATGGAGGCACCGCGCCCAGTTCCTCGATCGTTCGGGCACACACAAAGACTGCGGGAAGATGATATATACCTGCTCGCAGGCACCTGTACGCTCGATGATAGCCGTCGCGCAGAAACCAGCGGTCACGGTACTGTGCAACTTCAAAGAATGGACTGCCCAAATGAATCGCAACCGGGTTGGAACTGTCATCGGTGATCCGGAAGTTCAGGTTGGGATTCGTGGAGCTAAGCAGTACCGAAGCGTCGCTCCGAACAGCGACGCACGCAACAGGCTCTGGCTTCGCGAAACATAAATCCATCAGGCGGTTCCAGTCATTCGCCGCTGGTAATGGAGATTCCTGCGCTTCCGAATCAAGAACGATTCGACGCTGGAAGGCAAGCAGGAGTCGAAGATCGACCACACCCAGGGACCAATCAAGTCCTGCCATCTCCGCGCGAAGATCGGCCCGCGACTCCTGTTCTCGAAGTCGCTCTCGCAGTCCGCAATCGCCAGATTCCACGAAAGCTGACCTTGTCTCAAACGGCGCTCTCCTGGTTACGAAAGCCTGTGCTGAATCCGAATCACCACGGTAGACCGCGGGGCGATACTCATCCTGATCGAGACCCCACGCAGCAAGTTCTCTTACCCGCATCGGCGCTTCGTTCATACGAGCCTTCCTTGCTGATAGCGAAAGAATCCGCAATACGCCTTGGTTCGTTCCCAGGCTTCTTCTTCCTCAAGCCCGCACCGCGAACGCAGCACGACTCGCATAACGCCGGCATGCGTGACCACTGCAGCGCATCTCTGCGAGGATACGGCAAGTAGACGATCTATTTCTGTCAGAACTCTGGATTGAAATGTTTCGAAAAGTTCACCGTTAGGCGCGGCTAGGTTAGGATAGGCTTCCGACCATCGGCGGGCAAAAGCTTGATCGTGGGACTCGATCTCTGCCCAGCTCAGGCCCTCCCACTCCCCGAAGTCGATCTCGCGGAGATCCGGAACTGCGATGGGCGACAGCCCAAGCATCCTGCCAATCGCGTCTGCCGTGGCAAGCGAGCGGGACAGATCACTGGCATAAATAGCATCGATGGACTCATCCTTCAGCGCTTTCAACAACTCCTCGATCTCACCACGGCCGCGCTCGTTGACCGGCGGGTTCAATTGCCCACAGAAGCAGCCTGCGAGGTCGGTCTCGGCGTGTCGTATGAAGAGCAAAGTATTCATTACGCCCACACCCCACACAGATACACGGCAATTTCCGCCAGTTGATTGGTCGCTCCAAAACAATCGCCGGTGATGCCGCCAATCCGTTGTTTGTAATAGAGCGCCGTTCCCAGCGTAATGCCCATACTGACCAAAACGGGAGCGAGCGCACGAATACGCAGCAACGCAAACACGATCACGAAGGTGCACAGGCTCCCAATGATCAGACTGCCGCGAGTCGTGAGCCGAGCGATCCGCGCTCCCTGTCCATCGATCTGATCTTCACCGCGGTCTGGGTCGCGGTCTCGTGCCGGAGGGAGGGAAAAACTGAGTGGCAAGGTTGTCCAACGGCTCAGAACGGGAGCTACGATCAGGTAGGCTCCGGCTTGGGTTCGCGGGAGCGAAGCGATGAGGAGAACGCGCGCAAGCAGACTTAACGCGAGCGCCGCCGCACCATAGGCGCCGATGCGGCTGTCGCGCATGATTGCGAGTACCCTTTCCCGCTCCCACCCACCGCCGAAGCCATCGGCGGAATCGGCAAGCCCGTCTTCATGGAGACAGCCCGTAATGGCAACCAGGTACACCACAATCAACAGAGCAACCACAGTCACTGGAAGGTGGGGAACAAGTACAAGGTACAGGAGCACGCTGCCCGTTCCGATTAGTGCTCCCACGATCGGGAAGAACTTGACTGCGCGCGCCAGCGAGCCCTCATCGTATGGAGCTGAAGGCACCCGCAGACGTGTAAGGAACTGAACAGCTCCGAGAAAATCGAACCACGCTCGCTGGATTTGGGCTCGCCGAATTTGGATCAAGAGACTCAAGGTGTGGCTCCGCTCACTCCAGCCGAGGAGAAGGTCGCCATCTGGTGATAAAGAGCGATGGCTGACTCGATGACTGGCATCGCCAGGACAGCACCTGTCCCCTCGCCGAGACGCATCCCGAGAGAAAGCACAGGCGTCAACTTAAGGTGATCGAGAAGCAGCTGGTGTCCGGGCTCCTCTGAACGATGACCGGCGATAAGAAACCCAAGTGCATTGGGCGCCATGCCAACTGCGAGAGCCGCTGCAGCCGTCGAGATAAAGCCGTCCAGCACGACCACAAGGCGGTGCTTGGCGCCAGCCAACACCATTCCGGCCATGGCGGCAATTTCAAGACCGCCAAGACAGCGCAGAATCTCAAGAGGTTGAAGAGGTCTGGACACAACGCAATGCTTAGTCACCGCGGCCTCAACCACTCGCACCTTATTTGCGTACGCTGCGGGCTCAACCCCGGTGCCCCGTCCTGTTGCGGCCTTGGCCGCCGCGCCAGTCAGCGCACAGGTTACGGCGCTCGCTGCCGTCGTGTTGCCAATGCCCATCTCGCCGATCGCAATGATCGCATGGCCCGCGGCAGCGGCTTCAGA
>JASHVE010000307.1 GCA_030039675.1 Acidobacteriaceae bacterium
GGGAACGGGCAGCTCTGCCCAAGTGTACTATAACGCGCAGAGTTCGCCTGGTGGCAGCTACAGCCGCAGTTGGACGGAGATGGCAATGTCGGGCGGCGACTATGCTTCAAGCGATCAGATCGTGGCGAGCAACACCGCCGACGGAAGAATGCAGATTTTCACCATCGCAAACAACGGCGATGTATTTACCAACTGGCAGACCGCTGCAGGAGGAAGCGGCAGCTGGAACGGATGGTCGGATTTCGGCAGCGGCAGCAATGGGATGACTTTTTAGTTTTCTTTCTTCATGTACAAAAATACCGGACCGGCTGAGGTTCTGAGATATGGTTCGGCTGATCGCCGCGGCCTCTGTTCCGCGGCTCAACCAATTTGGATCGCGCTCAAGGAGGCACGTGCAATGAATCGCAACAAAAGTGCAGCTTTCTGGAAATCGAATGCCGCTGGCAGTGTCGCGCCGCTGTTTCGGGCCAACCCTGCATTAGCAATCGCGACTCAACTACCGGACACCGCAGCGAAACGGCACATACGAGCAGAATGGATGCTGCTAATTGTCGCTGCTCTTCTGTTCGCTTTCTGCGGCAAAACCTATGCACAGATCGATACCGGAAGCGTTACTGGCACGGTAAAGGACCCCACGGGAGCTGTAGTAGTAGGTGCGGAGTGCACGCTGACGAATACGGCCACAAACATCGCACAAAAAATCAAATCGACCTCGGCAGGCGCATATACATTTGAGGCGGTTCCGGCTGGGACGTACTCGCTCAAGGTCGTCGCATCTGGCTTCAAGGAATATCTGCTGAATGATATTCAAGTTCACGTTCAGAACATCGTCACTGCCGATGTGTCGCTGCAGCTCGGTTCCGTGGGACAGGAGGTAACTGTGACTTCGGCGGTACCGCTGTTGCAGGCACAGGACGCCTCGGTCGGTATGACGATCAACAATAAAATGACGAACGATCTACCGCTGCAAGGCGGCTCTGGTGGCCGTAATTTCATGTCTCTAACCACTACCGCCCCCGGCGTCTACGCGAATAGCGGCGCAGGCATGGACAATACCGGCAACATCATTGCCATGGGCGTAGAAAACGGCCAGGTCGATCTCCGTCTCAACGGCGTTGACGACAACGAAGAGTTCTACGGCGGCACAAGCATTATTCCCATTCCCGACGCCATTCAGGAATTCAAATTCATGGACGGCAACAACAGCGCCGAGTTTGGCCACTCCACCGGCGCCGTTATCAACGCTGTCACTTACTCAGGAACCAACGACTTCAAGGGGCACATCTGGGAGTACTTCGGGAACGAAGACCTGAACGCCAACGACTACTTCAACAAGCTGAACAACAAACCGCGGCCCGAGTACCGGCACAACGAATTCGGCGGCCTGATCGGCGGGCCGGTCCGTCTGCCTCATTACAACGGCAGGAACAGAACGTTCTTCTTCTTCGATTTTCAGCGCACCATGCACACAACGGTTGACCAGTACACGCAGACGGTTCCCACGGCGACGATGCAGAAGAGCGGCTTCACGAACATGCAGGACCTGTTTACGGTCAGCTCGAAGACGCATACAGATATTCTTAACCGTACCTTCCAGTACGGCACGATCTTCGATCCGGCTACCACGCGCCCGATCACCTGCGGTAGCACTGACTCGGTCACAAGCATACAGACTCCAGCCTGCAAAGCGGGCCAGACTCCCGGCGTAACCGTCGTTGGGTATGCCCGCGACCCGTTCTACAACTGCACTGCATCGGGATGCGCCGCGAACGATGGAATGCAAGGCAATACCACGGCAAACTATGCGACCGCCGCGCAACTGGCTCTGCTGAATACTATTCCAACTTCGCGTCTCGATCCAAACGCGGTCGCGATGCTTGGGTTATTGCCTGGTCCCAACGAGACATCTGCCAACATCAGCAACAACTGGTTCAACATCCCTTTGAAGGGCACGGATACCAATCAGTATGACGGACGAGTCGACGAGAAGATCAGCGACAAGGACTCGATCTGGGGAACGTACGATCATGAGAACCCGATTGCAAACGCGGCCACCGCATACCCCGGTCCGGCCGAGGGCGCACTCTCAGTAGATTATGCGACCACTCAGCCTATCTATGAGATCGTGACAAGCTGGACGCATGTCTTTTCGCCGAACCTGATCAACGAATTCCGCTTCGGCGTGGACAATAACTACAACACGCGTGAGGATCCCTACGCGGATGTGCTGGGACTGCCTGCGCAGTACGGAGTTCAAGGCATCGCGCAGAATCCGGGCAACGGCGGATTGCCGTTCATGCAGTTGAACGTCATCAGCAACTTTGGTGCGCACCGTTTTGCGCCCACCATTCAAACGACGCGGGCCTTCGAATACGAAGACAACCTGACGAGAATTATCGGCAAACACGAGCTGAAGTTCGGCGGGCAGTACGACCACCTGATGTCCGACATCGTTCAGCCGGCGTATCCGAGGGGCTACTTTGTCTACAACGGCATCTACACGGATATTCCGAATAACAGCGCCGGCGAAACCGGCATGGCCGATATGCTGGTGACACCCACCGCGGCCAACTCCTACTACGCAGCGAATGGAGGACTGAGCACGGCGACGTTCACCATGGGCGGTCTGAGTTCTTTTGAGGGCTCTAACTTTGCGCAGACCAACTATCACGCGCCGTATATCGGAGTGTACGGACAGGACAACTGGAAGCTGACACCGGACCTTACGATCAATATTGGAATTCGGTGGGATTACTTCGGCGCGTACGCCTCTGATGGCGGGCAGGAAGCCAATCTCGTGATGGGCGGCAACGGAATTCTTTCCGACGCCAACGGGCAGGGTGCGTATTACGTGATCGGGCACGACGGATGCAATACGGCACTGGGCTCAAATTTCACCGGTCTGCTGGCTTACGAGAACATTCCCATCGTCTGCAGCCCGACGAATGCAGTGACAAAGGCGCAGAGGGATAACTTCGCTCCGCGGCTGGGCATCGCCTACCGGATTACGCCCACCCTTGTGGCGCGCGCCGGCGCGGGAATCGCTTACGGCGCCCTCGACTCGGTTGGTTATGGCGGAACGCTGGGAACCAATTATCCGTTCCAGTTCAACTACAACTCACCCTCGACGGAAACATCGCAGGTTCCGCTGCAGATTCCGGGAACGACGACCACGGCCACCATGGAGAATACGTTCGGCGCCGTCAGCCTGACGAATCCCACGCTGGTCAACCCGCTGGGCATCGCCCTGACGGGCAAGAACTACTACTACCAGACGCCTCAGGTGACCACGCTTAACCTTCAAGTGCAGTGGCAGTTCACCAAGCACGACTCGATACAGACCGGCTATGTGGGCAATCTGGGCAAGCATCTGGATACCCAGAGCGGCCAGCACAACTCACCAACCGAAATGCTGGTTCCGGGCACGGCGGTACAGACGCTCAGCCCAACAGCGGCCAACCCATACGCGGCCACGGGATTTCTGCCTTACAACTCGCTTGGTTCCAACTCCGAGATTCAGCTGACAAACCTGATCAGCAGCTATCAGTCCTGGCAGACTGTATATCAGCGCCAGTTTGGCGATGGCTCGAGCGTGGGCGCGAACTACACATATAGCAAGTGCCTGTCAGACGATACCGGAAAAACCGGCCTTGGAGAAGGCGTTCGCGCCTGGTGGCTGCCCGGTATGGGACCGCGCGCGGACTACACGCTGTGCAATGATGACGCCACGCATCTGTTCAACGCCAACGGCGAACTTGCCGTACCGGTGGGCAGGAACGCGGCCTATTTCGCCAATGACAATGCGGTTGAGGATGCGTTCATCGGCGGCTGGCGCTTCAACTTCATCTTCAAAGCGCAGAGCGGTCAACCTTTTAACGTGGGCTGCCAAAACCCCTCACAAGGAGCGCTGTTTGCCGGAGGGTTCGGCTGCAACGCGCCGCTGGTGTCGGGCGTCAACGTCTACACCAAAACTCGGCTCCAGTGGGTAAATCCGGCCGCGTTTACTGAGCTACCTTATGCGCCGGTTACGGCCAACGGCGCCAACAACCTGGCCGACCTTGGCGCGCGGGGAAATCAGGTACGCGGACCGGGCTTCTATGACATCGATGCCTCTCTCCACAAGCAATTCAGCACGGGAGAGAACACCAAGTTCGAATTCCGTCTGGAAACGCTGAACCTCTTCAACCATGTGGAATTCAACAACCCAAGCAATACAAACTTCACCCAAACCAACCCCGGACAGTTCGGTGTAATCACGGGCGACCGCCTTGGAGTAGGACGCGTCGTGCAGTTGGCCGGGAAGTGGTACTTCTAGGTCGTTTCTCCTTCAGATGTAGCGCTGCCTGAACCCTGCCGGGTGGCAATTTCTAATTGAAATTGCCACTCGGCTGACTCGCCTTCGGTGTACGGCAGCAGGAGAAACGCCATCCATGGAGAAATGCACCTCAAACCGCGCCATATGCCGCGATGATAAGAAGACGGCTCCCCCGTTACGCGGCAACGGTGTTCGATCCGCACTGCTCTTGCGCAAACCACTCTTCGCGAGTGCGTAACTCCACATCGTGTCCGCGGTGGCGCGGGTGCAGCAGGATCTGGCAATCAGATATATCCCCGCGCTCGAACGCAGCTACGGAGCCAGCCATATAGAGCAACCACGTGCGCAGCATCGGTGCCGCGGCGATCTGCGGCAGTTCAGCGGCGTGTCCCTGGAGATTCGCGACCCCTAAGAGGAGTGTTCAGGCATAGAACTCGCGAAGAAATTCGACATCGCAAATCTCAAAGCCCGCCTCTTCCGCGACTTCGGCAAGGGCACATCAACTGTGGAACCGCTCTAACCGTGATGCCGCGCGCCTCCGCCTGGCACAGGGATGCAGCGTGGATTGCCTGACTGCCCCAGCCACATGCGATATCCATGAAGCGATCACCGGGCTGAAGGTCCAGCTTTCGGCAGGCGAGATCGAGTCTGTCCATCTGCGCGGCACCGGGTCTATTCGAGGGGTTGCGAAAATAAGCCCCAGAATAGCCGAGCGTCGGACCAAGCCAGGACTCATGGAACTCTGACGCGAGATCGTAATGGCGGCTGTCTGCCTGAACCGCTGCCAGATCACCGCAAAGGTAAATGGGTCATGGATGGGAATGAGGTTCTTCAGAAGGACTGTTTAAAAAGTTGGTCTATAATCTCTTAGAATTACAGGTGATAAAGTCGTCTCTTGATGTTGCATTTCAAGCAATGATGAGGAATAGTGTGCATGCGAGCCCTTCACATGCCGGCCATCTCGCCCAAGGCCGCTGGTGGAGGAAGCATGCATACTCAATCCGGCTCATATCCTGTTTCTTCGCCGTTACTGTCGCTACCGTATACGTAAAGTTCTTCGAGCGCAGCGGTCCCGCCGTCAACCTCATCTGGGTGGCCACCGGGCTGTGGCTCACCTACCTGTTGTTGGCTCCGCGCTGGCGCTGGCATGGCTATCTGATAGCCGGAACAGCGGCCATGACGCTCGGTAGCGCACTTATCGGCGAGTCGTGGCAGACCAATCTTCTATACAACATATTGAATCTGGTCGAAGTGCTGATAGGCGCACTCCTGCTGCGACGAAAGTCCACGCAGCTACCCCGGTTCACCGATCGCAAGTACCTGATCCGGTTCATCGGTTACGCGGTTCTGTTGGGTCCTATGACAGCCGGCGGAATTCTCACGCTGGCGATGACGCTGTGGCACCACGACGGCAACTTGCACACATTTCTCGACTGGCTGCTTGCCGACGGCCTGGGGACCGCCATCACGGTCCCGACCTTCGTTGCCATCTTTCAAACGCGCTTCACCAATTCCGCGGGCCTGAAAAAGCACTGGCACTATCCACTGGTGCTTACAGTGGTCACCGTGGCCGCCTTCACGCAAAACAGGATGCCCCTGTTTATCCTCGTCTTCCCGGTGCTCGTTCTGCTCCTCATGCGGCTAGGACTTGGCTGGGCGGCGCTTGCAACACTCTTCGTCGCAGCAACGGTGAGTTGGTACAGCATTCACGGCTTGGGTCCATTCGCGATTTCAGGAACGGCGCACTCGGTTGAAGCAAGCATTCAGCTGCAATTCTTTGTCGCCTGTTGCATTTTCATGATCTACCTTGTCTCCGTGATCCTGGAAGAGCGAGACGCCACGGAATACCGGCTTGAAGAGATCTCCTCTATTCATTCCATGGTCATAGACAATTCACGCGATGTCATCCTGCTCGCCGATCTCGATGGCCTCTGCACTTACGTCTCCCCCGCGGTTGAGGGGCTCAATGGCTGGAAACCGGAGAATTTGATCCATCAGAAGCTTGCCGTTCAGGCGCATCCTGACGATCGAGAAAAGATCGAAGACGCAATTCGACGCATCCGGCACACTTCTGAGTCGGTAATTGTCGAGTACCGCATCCAAAAGCGAAACGGAGAGTATATTTGGATTGAATCAAGCCTACGGCTGTTCCGCCACCGCAAGACCCGCATCCCGGCGGGGGTTTTGAGTCTGGTCAGAGACATCACAGAGAGAAAACACAATGAGGCCCTGCTTTTGCGTGCATACGGAACGCTTGAAGAATTAGCCGTAGTAGATGCACTGACTGGGGTCGCGAACAGGCGAAAATTTGATGAGCATCTGGCGCGTGAATGGAGCCGGGCAGCGCGCCTTCAGGTGCCTATTTCCATGCTGCTGATCGATGCTGATTTTTTTAAACAGCATAATGACTCTTATGGCCACCTGAGCGGCGACAGGTGTCTAAAACAGATCGCAGAGGCCGCGATGACAGCAGCGAAGCGGCCGGAGGATCTGGTTGCCCGCATTGGCGGCGACGAATTTGCCATCGTTCTTTCGGACACAGACAACCAGGGAGCAGTAGCAGTCGCAGGCAAAATCAGAGAGGCCTTCAAACAGCACAGTTCAGCCCGCAAAGAGGAATCCGATGCACTTGTGACAATGTCGATTGGCTGCGCGACTTTGATTCCAGAGACGACAGAGCAACCGGAAGCCCTTATTCAAATTGCCGACAAAGCGCTTTACAAAGCGAAACGGAATGGCCGCGATCAGATGTGCAATGGAACAATCCTGCTTCCATCCGGCGAGTTCGCCGTTGATGAAACTCTGGAAAGCGCAGGCAACGGCGAATAAAGCGGATAAATAACGAAACCACGGTGAGGCGAAACTGTGGCACGGAGCATCTCTACCGCGACAAGCGCAACGAATTTGACCGGTGCGGAGCGAACCCACGTGCAAGCCCGCCCGCTATTTCACAGCTTCCGGGCCAATACCGAACCGGCGCAGCACCTCCCACTGCTGATTCCACTGGCGAACCACTCCGTGGATTGGCTGCGAACCGAAATGCTTGATTGCCGGACTGCCGCTACCGAAGGTTAACGTAATGTTCGAGAACGGCACCGAGTTGTCCCCTTGGCCGCCGCTCACACACACTTGGAGCGTCGACGACGGCGGACTTGTCTCAAACGCTGCATTACTTCCATTCCCGGTGAGGAGGCTGACTGTGCTGTTTAACTGAAAGCCGCCGTAGGTACTCGGTGTGTACGTGGGGCATCCGTCCGTATTCCACGTAATGGTAACCTTAGTCAACTTGATGTGATGCGTGTGCGCGTTCTGACCACCTTGTGTTGGATCAACAGCGCCCGTGGAGGTTTTCCCATACCCCGACATCGTCATATCTGCCGAGAAATCTGCCACTCCCGACCACGCGTTGATGCTCAGCGACCATTGGCCGTGCATTTCCCATGGGCCGCCGCTAACGGTTGAAGGTGAATAATCATTGAGCAGACCGCTGAATTGCAGCGGAGCAGGTTCCTGAGCCGTGGCGGTCGGACCGCTAACCAGCGTGAGAGACGAAAGCAGCCCTGTCACCGCGATCAATCTGATTCCTTTCATGAGACCTCCATATTCCGGAACGTGCGCTTTCCCCGAAAGCTGACCAGAATCAACAGAAACCCGCGTCTGGGCTGCACTTCCATGGCCCTGGCGTCGCGCTCGGGAGATTTCGCGCTTGAACATGCGAATTCACAGTCAGGCATCTTTTCCCGCTGGGTCAAACGGCATTGTGCCCCAATGACGGCGTGCCGTCTAATGCCGCCTTTTGCCGTGCCGCACCCATCGGGATACAATCGTTCCACCTCATTTGCGACGACCTCCAACGGCCCGGAAAATTCGATGGCTGAACTCTCCTTCAACCCGCCGTCCGCCGAAAAACTGACCGAAAGGCGCCTGGACTCCTGGAAGGAAATCGCAGCCTATCTCAACCGGGACGTCACCACCGTCCAGCGCTGGGAGAAGCGCGAGGGAATGCCTGTCCACCGGCATCTGCACAACAAGCGCGGCTCTGTCTACGCCTTCCCGGCCGAATTGGATAGATGGACGCGCAGTCGCCAGTCTCTTCTCGCAAGCGACGGCGAGATCTGCGAAAAGGACGGGGAGAGGGCCGGCGCGCTTACTCCCGCACCGGCTGCAACATCGCCGGTCACAAGACGATGGAGACTGATTTTGCCGCTGTTTGCACTCGCATCTGCAGCGGCGGCCTGCGCATTGTTCTGGATGCAAAGAACCGATCGCTTCTGGCGCAATCCTATCGCCGGCGCGCGATTTGAGGCGGTGACCGACTGGGGCGGGATCGAGCAAGCAGCGGCCATTTCGCGCGACGGTCAATTCATCGCCTTTCTCTCAGACCGCGACGGGCACATGGACGTCTGGGTAACGCAGGTCGGTTCGAGCCAGTTTCACAACCTGACGCACGGCAGTGCAGCGGAACTGGTAAATCCGTCAGTCCGCACTTTGGGCTTCTCACCCGACGGTTCGCTTGTGACCTATTGGGTACGTAAGCCAGACCCATTGCACCAGGCGGACGTCAGTATCTGGGCGGTCCCGACGCTGGGAGGCGAACCGCGACCTTACCTCGAAGGCGCAGCCGAATATGACTGGTCAAGGGATGGTCAACGACTCGTGTATCACACCCCAGGCGAGGGTGATCCATTGTATGTTTCTATCGGCAGCGCGCCTTCGGCGGGCCGGCCGATCTTTACCGCGCCTGCTGGACTTCACTCTCACTTTCCGTTCTGGTCGTTGGATCAGAGATCGATCTACTTTGTTCACGGCTCATTGCCTGACAAATTGGACCTCTGGCGTATTGCCGCAACGGGTGGCGTTCCAGAGCGCATTACCGAGCTCCATGCCCAAGTCAGCCATCCGGTGCTCTTAGATCGGCGCACCATCTTGTACCTCGCCGCCGATTCCGACGGTTCGGGACCGTGGCTCTACGGCGAGGACGTGGCGCACCGGATTCCGCATCGGCTGAGCACAGGCGTCGACCGGTACACATCTCTTGCGGCCAGCGCCGACGGCCGCCGGCTGGTCGTTACGCTCGCCACTCCGAAAAAAAGCCTCTGGCGTGTACACATCGATGTCTCCGGCCCAAAACCTTCGGCCCTCAGCCCGATCACGCTGACCACGAGCAGCGGTTTCCGGCCACGATTAGGCGCGAATTACCTTCTTTATGTTTCGGCAAGCGGTGCAAGCGAGAGTATCTGGAAGCTGGCCAATAGCGTGACGACGGAACTGTGGCGCGGTCAGGGTGCCGAGATCATGGGTGGCCCGGCCATTTCTGCCGACGGCCGCTCAGTTGCGTTTTCAACGCGCCAAAACGGGCGCTCGCTTTTGTACGTAATGGAGTCGGATGGCGCGAATCCTCGTATCCTCACCGACTCACTCGACCTGCAAGGGGACCCTGCCTGGGAACCTGACGGACTAGCGCTGATCACGGCAGCAGTGGATCGTGGGACACCCCGTCTATTTCGAATGCCGCTCAGCGGGGGTCTTCCCGTGCCCTTCGTTTCTGAGCACGCGTCAGAACCGGCGTGGGCGCCAGATGGTAGTTTCGCGCTCTTTTCCGGACCGGATATAGGCACAACGTTTTCTGTGAAAGCTGCCAAGTCCGATGGATCGACACTTGCCCTGCCGCCTCTAACACTCACGCGAGGAGCGCGGCATCTGGCCTTTATGCCTGGTGGTCGAACTCTGGTTGTCCTTCGAGGAGAAATTCAGCACAAGGATCTTTGGCTGATCAACCTCGAGACAGGCGCCGGGCAGCAATTGACTAACCTACCTTCCGATTTCGATGTTCACGACTTCGATATCTCGCCCGACGGTCATGAAGCTGTGTTGGAGCGCACACAGGATCGCTCTGACGTGGTGCTGATCGAGCTGCCTCAACGCTGATTTCGAGGAGGCTGTCCACCTGCCAGCTGAAACTTACTCGATTCGCTCACCAAATAAGGAGGCGAATGCCTCCTGTCGAAGATTGGAAGATTCTGGCAGTCTTCTCCCGGAACGGCGAGAAGGCGCCCTCCAGAGGCAATTGAGGACGAAGGTTCCCCGGCGGCGATCCATCCCCTGAGGTGCGATAATCGGGGGAACTCCACGCCCAGCCATTTCCGGCCGGCATCGTGCCTTTGAGCAAGTTATGGAAACCAGCGATCTGGCTTCCACAATTCGATTGGCCGTGTACCAGCTGCGCAGCGGAAGGCGCGAGCAGGCTTATGCCACGCTCACCCTCCTCCTGTTCGGCCTCGGCGCGGCACTGGGGTACGCTCCCCAAGCTGAGTTCAACATTGTGGGAATCGACTTTCCCCGGCTGGTGCGATCCGCGCAGGTGTTCTTCTACGCGCTGGGCGCCCTCGCCCTGATCCTGCTCGCTTATCGCATCTGGAGGCAATCCGTCGTCGTCAAACCGACCGGTCCGCCAGCTCCGGTATCAGCCGCCATCAAGGGGTTGCTGCCGTTCACGGCGGCCGACGGCGAATTGTTCGCACGCCTCGGCCGGCCCAACGAGCTGCAGCGGGTTCTGGCTGTCGCCCTGAACGATCACATTGGCGTTTGCGCCGTGCGCGGACAGTCGGGTGCGGGCAAGACTTCCCTGCTGCAAGCCGGGCTCGCGTTCAATCTCGGCGCCGACCGCTCGGTCTACTGGGAGGCAGATGCCGCGTTTCCGGCCGAGGGCCTTCTCCGTGCCATTCAGGCCCGTTTTCCGCAGGTGCCGTCACTCGCGTCGTTGCCCGCCGAGTTCCCATCGAAGTGCGTACTCATCATCGATCAGTTCGAGCAGCTCAGTGCGAAAGAGCCCTCCCATTTGCCCATCTTCAATCTCCTTGCCCGCATCGCTCGAGCGCCGGCTCCGCACACGCTGTCGGCAGTGGTGGGATTCCGCCGCGAATACATGCCCGACTGGGGAGACTTTGAAGACAACTGTGGCTTTCAGGCCGAGCATATTCCTATCAATCTGTTCGCGCCTCCCACCGCAGCCGAGACGCTCACCGTCCTGGCTGGAGAGGCCGGAATCACCCTCGATAACTCCCTCGTCGATAACTTTATCGCCGCAGTCACGCGGCCTGAGGGGGTCTCTCCGGTCGATATTGCCATCGGTCTTTTGAGCCTTGTCAGTTTTGCCCAGCAGCGCGGGGTCAAGTACATCAATAAGTCCGAATACTCGATCGCGGGTGGCGCAGAAGGCCTGCTGCACTCCTACGTTCAGGAAAAGCTCGACGAAGTTCCCCAGAATATGCACACGCCTTTGCTCAAGGGCCTGGTGCTTGGCCTGGTCGATGCAGCCAGCGGTCAGCGCGTTGCGCAAGGAGCTACAGCGACGGAGATTGCAGCCAAGGCGGACATTCCCGAGACGCTTATTCTGCCCTCGCTCACTCGTCTTGCCCGCCCGGGCGTACGGCTTCTCGAAAAGCCTACTCAGAACCACTATCGGCTGTCGCACGAGCGGCTCGTTCCGGTGCTGCGGCGAATGGCGGGAATGGCGCTCGCCGAACAGGACCAGCTTTTCATCCTGTTCGAGAGCGAATTTGAGCGATGGCGCCGATCGAATGCCCAGCGCCACCTGCTCGACGGAAAGGACCTGAAAAGCGCCCTGCGCATACGGCAGTCCCTGGTCCAGGGTGAGCAAGCCGGACAGAAATCCAGTTATCTCGCCGCATCGATCCGGCGTCGCACACGCCTCCGTCTGGCGGCTTTCGCTGCGCTGATGGCGCTTGCCGCAGCAGGCTACGCAGGTGAACGGTCGGTCGACTCGTGGCTCCAGCGCGATCGGCTTTCCAGGTGGGGGCTCCCGCCCGGCCTGTTTGAAACGCAGCATGATGTCGATTCGATCTACATCTATTCTGACTCAATGAACGATCTGGGCTGGCTACGCGCAACCAATCTCAAGGGTCTCGCCTTACGTTGCGTCTGCTCCACACTCCAACCTCTAAGCCGGCTCAAGAATTTGAAGACTCTTCAGTTGTGGAGTTCCGAAGTCAAGTCGCTTACCGGCTTACAGAATCTTTCTCAATTGAGTTACTTGGAACTTGGCCTGGAGGGTGCTCCTTTGCATGACCTTTCCGGCCTGGAAACTCTAAGTGGCCTGACCAGTCTAGACCTGGACCTGCACCGAACGCAGGTTATCGATCTATCCGGCCTGAAAACGCTCCCTCGTCTCACCGAACTTGAATTGATTGCTTCCTCGGTCACAGATCTTTCCAGTCTCGGCGCTCTCAAAAACCTGACCAAGCTAACGCTGACCTTAGGCGACACGACGTCGACCGACCTTTCGTGGATGGAACGGCTCGACAATCTGACCGATCTCTCGTTGAGGACGAGCGATTCCGGAATCACCGATTTATCCAACCTGGGCAGGCTGAAGAGCCTGAGGAATCTTGAACTGAATTTGGGAGCCTCTCATTTAAGAGACTTGACAAGCCTGGGAAATCTCTCTCAACTCACGTCGCTTTCGCTCGACCTCAGGGGCAGCGAAATCAAGGATCTCTCCGGACTCGGCGGTCTGACAAGGCTGAAGAAGTTGACCATCGAGATGAGCGGCATTCCCGCAGTTAGTCTGGCGGGCCTCGAAAAACTCACTGGTCTTACGCAACTGACACTGCGCCTGAATGAATCTCCAGTAAACGATCTCGCTTTGCTTGAAGCGTTGAAGGGTCTTACTCACCTCGAACTGGATGCCAATAGCCCCGAGATAACTAGCTTATCGTCTCTCGGGAAGCTCAATTGGTTGTCCAGTCTGGACCTTAGCTTGAATTCATCGGGAGTTAGTGACTTATCATTTCTGATGAAACTTACGAATTTGACCGACCTTAAGCTCAGTCAGGAGAATCGAGCTGTTGCTGGCCTGGAAGGTTTGAGTCATCTGGCAAAACTGAGCCGTCTTACAATGGCTCTAAGTCACTTTCAGGCCCTGGACGCTGCAAATCTGAACCACCTAAGCAGTCTATCGCTCGACTGTTACACTTCGCCAGCCCAATGTCTCTCCGGACTGGAACGTCTGAGTTCGCTCAGCAGGCTTAGCCTGGCGTCGTACAATCCGGAGCTGCACGGTTTCTCGGCGCTTGAGAAGCTTCCACGGCTTTCCGCCCTGACCTTGAATATGGAAAGCTCAGCCACGAAATCTCTCTCTGGTTTGGATAACCTGACACAGTTAGCCAGTCTGGAAATGGACATCAGCGGTTCCAGGATCGGAAACCTTTCCGAAATAGCAAAGCTTAGCAGCCTCACGGCACTTACCATCGATGTGCGTTATTCTGCGTTGAAAAGCCTTTCTCCCCTCAAAGGCCTTAATCATATGAAAGATCTTCGTATCACCTTGCCTGCGAAGTTAGTCGAGACATTCCCAAACG
>JASHVE010000308.1 GCA_030039675.1 Acidobacteriaceae bacterium
ATGCGGCAGCGGCGGCACCTTGGCCTTGCGAATCGCGGCCAGAATGGCCGGGGTGAGCACAACCGCTGTGGCGTCGTTCGACATAAAGATCGTCACCAGCGTGCCCAGCCCGTAGACCAGCGTGAACAAACGCACGCGCGATCCGCGCGCCCGCTTCACCGCAGCTGACGAAAGCCAGTCAAAGACGCCGTAATCGCGAGCCAGCTCTGACAGAAGCATCATGCCGGCGAGAAAGAAATACACATCGGCGCCCTCCCCAATGGCCCTCCCCGCGAGCCTCAGTGGTATCAGGTGGAAGACCAGAAGCAACAGGGCGCCACCCGCGATCCAGTACACCTCCTGAATACCGCGCAGGCGGATTAGCATCAGAATGATACTGAGGGCGACGATCAGCAGCAGGGCAATGTGTGGAATGAGGGCAGACGTCATCCAGAGTCAGAATATAGCTTGAGAGCGAGGAGCTAGACCGTGCCGGCACTCCGCAACAATGTAGAACTCACGCAGGTGATCGAGTGGGAAAGCGGCCAATCGAGACGCGTAGAAGATTTCCTTGCAACCGAAGAGCCACTCGAGATCCGTATCGGCAAGTCTCCGCTTACCGTGACCATGCGCACCCCAGGGCACGACCGTGAACTGGCCGCGGGCTTTTTGTGGACCGAAGGGCTTGTCGAGGCGCGCGAGCAGATCCTGGCGCTTCATCAGAATGAAACGGAGATTGGCGCAAAGAGCAATGTGGTCGAGGTTGAGCTCGACGAGGGATCGTTTGAACCCCGGGACATGCAGCGGAATTTTTTCGCTGCATCCAGTTGCGGTATCTGCGGCAAAGCATCCATTGAAGCCATCCGCAACCGCGGCTTGCGTGCTCCCAATCGCGACTTCAAAATCGATCCGGGGATGCTGTGTGAGTTTCCCGGGCGGCTGCGCGAAGGCCAGGAAGCCTTTGGCCGCACGGGAGGGTTGCACGCTGCGGCGCTGTTCAACGCGGCCGGAGAGCTGCTCGTCGTCCGTGAAGACATCGGGCGCCACAACGCCGTCGACAAAGTTGCAGGATGGGCGCTGCTCTCGGGGTCGCTGCCGCTTTCTGAGCACGTGCTCATGGTGAGCGGCCGCGGCGGATTTGAGATCGCGCAAAAAGCGCTCGCTGCGGGTGTTCCCGTGGTTGCTTCTGTCTCGGCTCCGTCGAGCCTTGCGGTCAAACTGGCGCGTGAGCTGAACCTCACGTTGATCGGCTTTCTGCGCGGCCACCGCTTCGTGGTCTATGCCGGCCACGAACGCTGCATTCCCGCTGCAGTTCGGGTATGAATTCGCGTTCGCAGCGGGAGAAATGTTTTAAGCGGAGCGCAGCGTAAACAGCGTAATCTCCGGCGGGCAATCGAAACGGAAGGGAACCCCAACCGCACCCAGGCCGCGATTGACATAAAGCTGCAGCCCGTTAAGCCGGAACCACCCCTCGACATATTTTTTCCCAAGCGGAGGCAACTGCATCGCGCCCACCAGTGGCAGGCGTACTTGGCCGCCATGCGTGTGCCCGCTGAGCATTACTGCAATAGATTTGCCTGCCGGATGAGCCAGCAGATCGTCCACGAAATCCGGCGCGTGGCACATCACCACCACCGGCTCATTGGGAAGGTTGCGAATCCGCGCAGGTATCGCCAGTTCCGGGTCAGGGTTGCCGAACACTGGATCGTCCAGCCCGGCAAGCCAGAATCGTGAGCCCGAATACTCGATCGGCAGGCAGGTGTTTGTGAGCACCGTTATGCCGTTGTCAGCAAGTGCGACGGTAACCAGATCCGGTCCAACCATGACGTCATGGTTGCCGAGTATCGCGTACCGTTTGCGGCAATGCAGCCCGGTGAGGATATTGGCGCACTGCCACGCGGCGCCCTCTGCGAATTTTCTTGTGGAGATTCCCCACGTCACGTAATCGCCGGTCAAAAAAACCGCGTCGGGATTGAGCCGGTTCACGCGATCGACGGCATCTTGTAGAAAAAATGGCTCGCTAAACTCATCCAGGTGAATGTCGCTCAACTGCGCGATGCGCATGCCGTCAAAGACCGCGGGAAGCCCGGCAATGCGGACATCGTGTTGCGAAACCTCAATCCAATGCCGTTCCACTTCGCCCGAGTACAGGGCCAGACCCGCGGCGCCGTATAACGAAGTCCTCAGGAAACTTCGCCGCGTTGTCTTCAAAGCCGGGGAAAGGACGGGAGTGGCCATTCCTTTCATGCTATCGGATTGTGCCGTTTCTCTGATTGAAACAGAGGTTTCCTGCTGGGTGGAGATCAATTAAATTCTCGTGTTGCGCATCCCGTCTAGAATTCGCGGCAACGTATGCCTATAAGACGCTTTCGTCATCCCGATGGATGCCGGAGCGATTAGTTTTCTTTCGATTCAACAACTTCCGCGCCTGTTTCCGGTTCTTCCAGCATGCCAAGCGGATCGCTGTCACGGTCGGTTGCATCGGCCAGAGCCGCCAAGCGGCCTGCAAGTTCCTTTGTCCAGCAATTTTCGGGCGCACGCCAACTCCAGTTGCCATCGGAAACGGCGGGCGTATTCATGCGCGCCTCCGACCCCAGTTCGAGCAGATCCTGCGCCGGGATCACGGAAATCTGCGCAGGGCTCGTTTCTACAGCGCGGATCAACGGCCACACCGGGCTCCCATTCGGAAACGGCCCTGCGTACACTTCAGCCGCTGTGCGTTCTGTGTCATTCGCTGTCTTCCACCAGCCTAGCGTGGTGTCGTTATCGTGCGTGCCGGTATAAGCCACCGTCGGCGGGACGAACCGATGCGGCAGATGCATGTGTGCGCCTTTGCCGCCGAAACCAAACTGAATCACCTTCATCCCCGGCATCTTTAATTCAAGACGCAGCGCATCCACCTCCGGCGTGATCAGTCCCAGATCTTCCACCACCAGTGGCAACGGCCCAAGCGCGCCTTCCAGGGCGCGGAAGAGCTCAAGCCCAGGACCTTTCACCCACTCGCCGTTCACCGCCGTTTCCTCACTGGCCGGGATAGCCCAATACGCTTCAAAGCCGCGGAAGTGATCGAGGCGCACGATGTCGTAGAGCTCCGTGGCGCGCCGGATGCGGTCGATCCACCAGTCGTAGCCGCGCATCGCCAGAACATCCCAGCGATACAGCGGATTGCCCCATCGCTGCCCGGTTACCGAGAAATAATCGGGGGGAACACCCGCCACGCGCTCCGGCCGGAACTGTTCATCGAGTTCGAAGAGGCCGGGATGCACCCAGACGTCGGCCGAATCCATGTTGACAAAGATGGCGACGTCGCCCAGGATGCGGATCGCGCTCCGCGAAGCCGCTTCGCGCAGCATCTCCCACTGCAGTGAAAACGCAAACTGCAGCGCCTGTTCCTGCGCCAGCGCGCGGCCGTTCTGGGCATACGCATCGGTCAGTGCCTGCGGTTCGCGGCGGCGCAGGGGCTCGGGCCATTCCGTCCACGCGCCGGTATTGAACTGCCGGCGTAACTCGGCATAGAGCGCGTAGTCGTTCAGCCAGAACGCCTGCGCCCGGCAGAAGGCTTCAAACCGCCGCCATTGCCCCGCGAGCTTGTTGTCCTGCAGGCCGCGATCGAGAAAGTTGCCCGCGGCTTCGTAGAGCAGCGGCAGCTTCCGCTGTTCGACCTCGTGGAAGTCGACCGGACCCGAGCGACCCGCAAGGTCCGCGATGCGGCTGCCTTCGATCCAGCCCCAATCCGCAAGAAACTCGAGGCTGATCAAAAAAGGATTGCCCGCAAACGCTGACGATCCCGCGTACGGCGAATTCCCGTACCCGGTTGGGCACAGCGGCAGCACTTGCCAGATGTGCTGCTTGGCCGCGGCCAGAAACGCCACAAATTCATGCGCCGCGGGGCCAAGATCGCCGATGCCGCCGTACGACGGCAGCGAGCTCACGTGCAGCAGAACTCCGGAAGAGCGCTCGAATTCCATCGCATCCTTACCAGGAAGGGCAGCGGATTGCCTCACAGCGCCCTTCCAGTCACTATAATCCCTGTGTCGACTAATCTCTTTGCGAAATCCCGGAGTGCGTCCCGTTGAAAAGATATCTCGGCCGGTTGTGTGCCTTCCTGATGGCATCGGCGCCAACAATCGCAGCCGCGCTGCCGTTTTTCAGCACCACCCCCGCACCGATTCCCGCACCGGTCGCTATCGCCTCCGGCTGGCAACTGCAGGATGTCGCCAAAGTGCCGCAGCCTGGCGCAGAGGTTTCCTCGGCAGGCTTCCGTCCAAGCGGCTGGTATGCGGCCACTGTCCCCGGTACGGTTCTCACCACGCTCGTAAACAATCACGTATATCCTGAACCGCTTTATGGCGAAAACAATCGCCCTGAAACCATCCCCGAAAGTCTGGCTCACACTTCGTACTGGTATCGCGCCATCGTCGATGTGCCCAAGTCGTACACGCACCATCGCGTATGGCTCAACTTCGACGGCATCAACTACTCGGCGGTAGTGTGGGTGAACGGCGTCCAAGTGGGAGCGATACACGGCGCCTTCCTGCGCGGCATCTTCGACATCACCGCGCATGTGAAACCGGGCAAGCAGGCCGTGATCGCCGTGCTCGTTTCGCCCCAGCCCCATCCCGGAATCCCGCATGAACACACGCTGCGCGCCGGCATCGGACCGAACGGCGGCATAACCGCCATAGATGGCCCCACGTTTCTCTGCACCATTGGCTGGGACTGGCTTCCCGCCATCCGCGATCGCGATACCGGCATCTGGCAAAAGGTATTTCTCTCCGCCTCAGGACCGGTCCTCGTGAAAGATCCGCTGGTGACCACAGATCTTCCCCTGCCAAAAACCGATTCGTCGGATGTAACTGTCAGCGCGAGGGTCGAGAATGTCAGTGACAAGCCATTGATTGGCGTGGTCGAGGGAACCATCGAAAACATCGCGTTCGAGCAGCGGGTCATACTTGCGCCGCGCGGTAAGCAGCAGATCAAGTTCGATCCGAAAAATACTCCCGCGCTGCACATCCAAAATCCGCGCCTGTGGTGGCCAAATGGGTATGGTGCGCAAAACCTTTATCATCTGCATCTCGATTTCAAGGTGGATCGGGAAATCTCCGACGCGCAGGATCTCGACTTCGGCATTCGCAAAATCACCTATCAGCTTCCGGGCAGCGACACGCTCGCCATCTCAGTAAACGGTGTTCCGGTTTTCATTCGTGGCGGCGACTGGGGCTTGGACGAAGCGCTGAAGCGCATTCCCCGCGAGCGGCTCGAAGCCGAGATTCGCCTGCACCAATTGGCGAATCTGAATATGATTCGCAACTGGGTGGGCCAGAGCACCAGCGAGGATTTTTACGAGCTCTGCGACAAGTACGGCATCATGGTCTGGGATGAGTTTTTCCAGCCCAATCCCGGCGACGGCCCGAATCCTGACGACCTGAATACCTATATCGCCAACGTCCGCGATAAGATTCTTCGCTTCCGCAACCATCCGTCCATCGTATTGTGGTGCGCGCGCAATGAAGGCTACCCGCCGCCGGAGATCGACACAGCCTTGCGCAAGCTGTTGGCCGAACTCGAACCCACGCGCCGTTATCAGCCCAGCTCGACTGATGGCGCCGGCGTGCGTTCGCATGGGCCCTACGCATGGCGTACTCCGCGCGAGTTCTACACCATCACCGACGACTATTTCAAAACCGAAACCGGCAGCGTCTCCGTGCCCACGCTCGAGTCGATCCACAGCATGATGCCGAAGAAAGATTGGGAGGTCATCGACGACGACTGGGCCGAGCATGACTTCGCCCGTGGCAACTCCAAATCGCAGGACTATCGCACCGAGCTCGCTGGGCGCTATGGGGAAATGCGCAATCTCGCCGATTTCGTGCGCAAAGCGCAGATGGCCAACTATGAGGCCTTTCGCGCCATGTACGAGGGACGCAACGCGAAGCTCTTCCATCCCGCGACGGCAGTGATTACCTGGATGAGCAATCCCGCGCAACCCAGCTTCGTCTGGCAGATCTACCACTACGATCTCGAGCCCATGGCTTCCTACTTCGGCGTGATGCACGCGTCGGAACTGGTGCACATCCAGTTCAACCAGGATGACGAGCATGTGCAGGTAATCAACAATCTTCCGTATCCGGTGACCGATGCGACAGCGCACATCGCCGTCTTCGATCTGAACGGGAAGCGTGTTTACGAACATGAGAGCAACGTCACCGCAGCGCCCGATGCGGCCACGGATCTTGGTGCCGTCGACTTCCCGGAAAATCTCTCGGCCGTCCACTTCATCAAGCTCGACCTGCGCGACGCAGCCGGTAAGCTGCTTTCCAGTAACTTCTACTGGCGCGCCGTACCGTGGAATCCCGATGACTACACGTCGTTGAACAAGATGCCGATGGTCACGCTCACCGCGGACGTCCAGAGCAAGGATGCCGAAGGCAAGCGCATTCTCACGGTAACGGTGCACAATCCGAGCGCCGGCATCGCGCTGATGGCGCATCTGCAACTGCGCCGCAAATCCGGCGAGCGCGTGCTGCCCGTCTTCTATAGCGACAACTATCTCTCTCTCATTCCGAATGAAAGCAAGACCATCACCATCGAAGCCGCAACAAAGGATTTCGGTGGCGAAGACGCGCTGGTGGTCTTCGACGGATGGAATGTAACGGTCAAGCCCGCATCATTCTCCGGCGCAGAAGTTGCGCCCAATCTGGAAGCGCAGCCCGCGCACTCGCCCGCAACGGGCTTGCTTTTCGAGACGTCGGGTCTGCGTTAAAAACAAAAGGCCCGCAACCTGAACGTCTGCGGGCCTTGCTGCTTCGCCGGAAGAAACCTACATCCCTGGTATCTGCGGCCCTGCGGCCTGGGCATTTAGCCGGATGAGCTTGTGCTTTCTGTAGTCGTTCATCACGTTGCTCAGGAAGACGTTGAAAGCCTCCTCACGCCGCTCTTCCAGAATTTCTTCGCGGGTCTGATCCAGGTTCTTCTGAATCTCGTCGGCGCTCGGTTCCTGCTTGTCAACGATCTTGGCCACAATGCCGTTGCGCTCTGCATTGATCGCCCCGCTGACATTCCCGACACTCAGATCAAAGAGCTGCGGAGCCACTTGGCCTACCTGGCCCAGGTCAGGCACCTGTCCCGTCGGGCTTACCAGGTCGCTTGTTTTCACGGTTGCGCCCACTTCCTTTGCGGCCTTGGCCAGATCGTTTTCATTCTTCGCCTTCGTCGCCAGGTCCTGGGTCCTCTGGCTCAGCAGCGCCGGAAGCTTTTCGTTGCGGTAGTCGTCGAGTACATGCGACTTCCAGTCTGCAAACGCGGGCGCGTGTGCCGCCACAATTCCGGTTACCTGGAAGATCGCGTAGCCCTCACCCGTAGGCGCGAACTGCGGCGGATCGCCCTGCTTCGATCCGAAGGCCTTGGAAAGAAGCGCCGTGCTGCTGGGCAGCGCGGCAATCACGCCGGTCTGGTCGATCGGCTGCGTGGTCACCACCTCGAGATGATGCGCCGCCGCCGTTTTTTCGAGGCCGTCCTTGATGGCCTCAGAGGTCAGCGTCTTCGCATAGTTCTCCTGCGCTTGCGCCGAGGCGTCGCGCACCAGCGTCGCCTGGATCTGCGGCAGCACTTCGTTCAGCGGCTGCGTATGCGCCGTCTGCCGGTCTTCTACCTGCACAATGTGATAGCCGAACTGGCTCTTCACAATCTTGATGTCGCCGATCTTCTGCGTGAAGATCGCGTTGTCGAACTCCGGCACCATGCGCCCGCGCTGCGCAAAGCCCAGCTCACCGCCCGAGTCCTTGCTGCCGGGGTCGTCGGAGTACTTTTTCGCCAATTCATTCCAGTTCCCGCCCGCCTGCAGCTGCTTCAGCACATCCTCAGCCTTGGCCTTGGCTGCCGCGTCGGTCTTTGCATCGGCGCCGGGCGCAACCTTGATCAGGATGTGCCGCGACTTGGCCTGCTCGGGAACCTGGTACTCCGAAAGGTGCGCGTTGTAGTACTGCTGAATCTGCTGTTGCGTGGGTTGCGGAACGCCGCCGGGCACGTCATTCGGCGTAAAGGCAAAGTAGGTGATCTTGCGCGCTTCGGGAACCGCGGTCGCATAGCGCGCCGCGTTCTTCTTGAAGAACGCCTCGAGATCGCTGTCGGAGGGATTGATCGTCTTCAGCAGGTCGTCCGAGGAAATCACCGCATAGTCAAACTTGATTTTGATGTTTTGCTTGCGGTACGCGTCGCGCACTTCCTTGTCGCTCACTGTCACGCCCGCAGTGATCAGCGACTGCAGCCGGCGAATGAGGATCTCGTTCTTGACATCCTCCTCAAACTCGCTTACCGACATGTTCAGCCGCTGGCTGATCAGGTTTGCGTAAGCCTCCTGGCCGATGAACTTGCCGTTGGGAAAAAGCGCCTGCCCGGTCGGACCCGTCTGCAAGAACTGGCGCACGTCGTCCTCGCTGGCGTGAATGCCCAGCTTGTGCGCCGCCTGCAAAAGCACCGTCTGCTGCACCAGTTGCTGGCCCACCTGGCTCTCAAAGAATTTGAGAATCATCGGATTCTCGGCATACTGGGGGTTGCGCTGCATCACCTGCTGGCGCGTCATCTGCTCCACGCGCGCCTGGCTCACCGTATCGCCCGAAGAAAGCCAGCGGCTGTACCAATGCGGATAGACCACCGCGTAGGTGTCGGGAGAGGTAGCCGCTCCTCCGGTGAGGCCTGGGATCAGGTAGACCACCATCGAAACCGATGCGGCGCCGATAATCACGACGAAAAGAGCCTTGGTGAGGCGATTTTCTGTCTGCAGGAAACGGATCATGGATGGATAAAACCTTCGACTCTCTACGCGCCGCTGGATAAAACTGCCTCAGAGCCCCAGGGATGGGCTGCCGAAGATGTAATCCGCGATGCGCAATTCTCGCTCGATGCGACTCTGCCCATTATAGACGAGAGGCAGTTGGACTATAGCGGTTCCCGAATTTGGGTATACCGAAGGAAGATGTCTACAGCGGTTTCACAGTTGCTATAGCATTTTCGGAATTACTGTAGACCGAAAGCATGAACTCAAGTGGCTTTTTCATCAAGAAAAAGCCACCTTCCGCGGCTTCGGCAAGGGCACATCAACTGTGAAACCGCTCTAAGTGGCCTGTTCCTTGAGAAAAAGCCACCTTGCGCGGCGCTCAAAAAGTCGACGTTAATTCGGGAACTGCTCTGGCGCGGCCCAAGCTCCTGGCCTCGGTGTTGCGCCGGAGTTACAAGGATTGACCGTCCTGCCGGCCCGCAAAGAACCACGCGCTGATCGAGATCGGCAGCCCGATGATGAGCATCTGCATGACGATGCCGTGGCGCAGCTCCGAAAGGGGGAGTGGCCTCGTCGCATGAATTGCGGAGAGCGGCACGACCACCAAGCTCATGAACAGGAAAACCATCATGCCATAGATCAGGCCGCAGATCACGAAGTTCTTCCGGAGGAACGTAAGCTTCAGGCTTGCAAGGCAATACACGGCAGCAGCCGAAAAGGCGATCAGAAAATGGAGAAAAAGCCCCAGAATCCAGATTGCGGCGCCTCCTTGAAAGGCCTGCTGTCCTAGCAGTCCGCTGGCAATTCCGCGCGGCATTCCCCAGCCGTAGGTGAGGAAAGCCGAGATTGCATCGAGTATGCCGGCGGTCGCGCCCCCAACGATGATCGCTAGTCCCAGTTTCGGCCGGATGGCGCGGCCCGACAATTCAGTTTGGCTCACTTTGAGGCTCCATGCGAGCGAAGCTTCACGCCTATCTGCAGTGGAGATCGCTCAAACACTTGAGTGTAAAGCTATTGTTCTCGCAGTGGACCGGAATGTCTCGCAGAATCGTGCCTCACCGAGCAGATTCAAATCATCTTGTGACGTTTTGCGCGCAAGCTCATCGGGGTTACGCCGAGCATTCGCTGAAGATGGTAGGCAAGATGGCTTTGATGCGCAAATCCTACCGCCGCGGCAACTTCGCTGAACGACAGGCGATCCTCCATCAGCAACGATCTCGCCAATTCCACTCTGCGCCGGATGACATATTGATGAAGCGATTGCCCTACAGCGTTGCGAAACGTGCGTTGGCAGTGAGAGACGCTGAGCCCGCTCACTGCGGCAATCGCGCTTAATGACAGGTCGCCGTTCAGATTGCCATCGATATATCCAAGGACCCGCTTCAGTCGAAATCCCGCCATGGCTCCAGGTTTCGCGGTGCATTCTGTCTCCGGCATGGCGGAATGTCTCTTCAACACCCAGCAAGCCATCGCCACCCCGATGCTTTCCGCATACAGACGTCCCATTTTGAAGCCATCATCCATCTCGGTCTTCAAGGACCATGCCAGGTGTTCGAGTGTTTCGTCGCGAATCTGAAAGCGGTTCAGAAGCACGGCCTCTTGAGGGTCGATCGACAGCGCGAAAGCGGCGTCATCCATCAGTGCTTGCGAGAGTCGTATGATGAGCGCGCTGTCCCGGCTTTTCAAGATCCACCGGCTAGCAACACCCGGGGGAACGATATCGATATTTCCATGCAGGCTCAGGCCGGAATGTGCCTTGTTGTCCCGCTCACAGGCGATCCTCACCGGGGGTCCTACATGGACTACCAGATGCGGATCAGGCCGCGCCGGCACGTCGAGAATGCCGGGCTCATCGACCTGAAGGCGCACCGCAACTTTGCTCTCTGCCATGCCGCCATTCTCTCATCGCACAAGCCACGGAAGGGATCGGAAAGCAGTTCTGAAAACAAAGCAGGCGCTCCACCTGGGAGCGCCTGGTACAAATTGCGTTTCAGTCCGTCTTTACCGCCAGTAATAGACCCCGCCCACCACGTAGTATGGCCGGTAGTACACCGGTGGATACGCGTAGGGATAATACGGCCCGCCGGCATATCCGTACGGCGGAGGAGGCGGATAGCCGTAGCCGCGCCGGTAGAGCGACGGCCCTCCCGGATACAGCCCCTGCGCCAGCCGCGCGGCTTCCTGCGCGCTTACCGGACTCACCGTGAGCGGATCCTTCAGGTGGAAGGTCACCAGCGCCTCAGCCGGAATCCACACATTCGGTCCAGGCGTCGCCGCACTGGCTGCCGTTCCGGCCGCCGCGCCCGCGCCTGCGCCGATCGCCGCGCCTTCGCCACGTCCCACCGCGCCGCCGATGATCGCGCCCAGCAGTGCGCCACCCAGGGCGTCACCCACCGTACGGCCAGCCTTGTTCGGCCCCTTCACCTTGAACAGGTCCGAACCCAGCGGGTAGTTCTGCCCGCCCAGGTCGAGAGAGGTGAGTGCAAGCGCCAGTTCAGGGCTCCCGCCCAGCTCGCCACCCCCAACCTTCTTCGCTTCAGTAACCACGCCGTGCAGGGTCGCGCCGCGGGGAATCGCCAGCACGCCGCCAACGGTCACGTCGCGAATCACCGTAAACTGGATCGGCGTTCCCGCCGTAGCCCTCTTCGTATCCACTTCCTCGGCTGTTCGCACCTGCAGTATGGTTCCCGGAGGCAC
>JASHVE010000309.1 GCA_030039675.1 Acidobacteriaceae bacterium
CTTTGTGCAGGGAGGCCGCAAGCCGACAGGCCGCCGCGTCGTCGAGTGGGCGCGCGAGGCCGAACAGCGCGGCGCCGGCGAAATTCTACTTACCTCGATGGACGCTGACGGTACCCGCGCCGGCTTTGATTACGAGCTGACAGCCGCCGTGAGTGAAGCCGTCAGCATTCCCGTCATCGCGTCCGGCGGTGCGGGCACAGTCGCTCACTTCGCCGACGTCTTCGCGCGCGGCAAAGCCGATGCAGCGCTCGCGGCCAGCATCTTCCACTTCGGTATCTCGAGCGCGCGCTCTCTCAAAGAGCAGCTCGCCCAGTCCGGCGTTCCTGTGAGGCTTCCATGCTGATTCCTTCCATTGATCTATTGGGCGGACGCATCGTCCAGCTCGTGCAGGGCGAAAAACTGCGCCTCGCCTTTGACGATTTCGAATACTGGATTGACAAATTCTCGAAATATCCTCTTGTCCAGCTCATCGATCTTGACGCCGCCATGCGCCAGGGCGATAACTCCGCGCTCGTCGAGCAGATCGCAAAACGCCTGCCCTGCCAGGCCGGCGGCGGCATCCACACCATTGAGCGCGCGCAACGGGTTCTCGAAGCCGGCGCAAAGCGCGTAATCCTTGGCTCGGCGCTCTTCTCCGCAGAGGGCGGAGTCAACACAGAGTTCGCTGTTGAAGTCGCTGCAGCCGTCGGCGCGGAGCGCATCGTCGCCGGCATCGACACGAAAAGTGGCCGCATCGCCGTGAAGGGCTGGAAGGCGCAGGTCGAACTCACCCCCGACGAAGCGATTCCCGAGCTCGAGCCCTACGTCAACGCGTTCCTCTACACGCACGTCGACGGTGAAGGCCTTCTGCGCGGCTTCCCCATTGAAACTGCAGCCCGTCTGCGCAAGCTCACCGAGCGTCAACTCATCGTTGCCGGCGGCATTCGCAGCCAGCAGGAGATTGATCAACTCGACGCTCTCGGCGCCGACGCTGTCGTCGGCATGGCCGTCTACACCGAGCAGCTCGCCGTCTGATCGGCACTATTCTTTCGGAGTGAGCCTGTAAGCATCACAACGTGCTGAATCGCGCTCGCTTGACATAAAATCGAAACACCCGCATCACCCGAGTTGCCATGCTGCGAGTCGCCTATCCTGCTACATTGCCGCCCGAACTGCTGCGCGATTTCCCCGAGGGAGTCGAGCTGATTCCTGTTTCAGAGCATCTGGATCAGGATCTCGACATTGATGTCTGGATCCCCGATCCCTACCCCACGCGTGCCATGCGAGCCTGGCCTCATCTGCACGGCGTGCGGCTCGTGCTTTCACTTTTAGCCGGCACGGAGTGGATCCCTACGGTCGTAGGCCCACACGTGACCATCTGCAATGCGCATGGCGCGCACAACGTTGCTACCGCTGAGTGGACCATTACTGCTATCCTCGCGATGCTGAAATATATTCCGCTCTATCTCGACATTCAGCACTCTGGAGTGTGGAAGCGCCGGTTCGAAGCTTCTGCACAGTACGCGCAAATTACCGGCGATGCGCGACCTCTTTATCCTCCGGTGATGCTCGAAGATCTCAGCGGCAAGACCGTCCTGCTCGTTGGTTACGGCGCCATCGGCAAAGAGATTGAGCGAATGCTCGAGCCCTTTCACGTCGACCTGATCCGCGTAGCGCGCACCGCACGCACAACGCCCACTGTCCATCCGGTCAGCGAGTTGGATGCCCTGCTGCCCACTGCGGACATCGTTGTGCTCATCTTGCCTTACACAGCAGAGAGCCGCTGGCTTATCGATGCGCCGCAGTTTGCGCTTATGCGGCAGGGCGCGCTGCTCGTCAACGCCGCCCGCGGCCCCATTGTGAATACCGATGCTTTGGTCAACGCGCTGCGCGCCGGCAAGATTCGCGCGGCTCTCGACGTCACCGATCCGGAGCCTCTTCCCGAGCGTCATCCGCTATGGAGTTGCCCCAACCTGTTCCTCACGCCGCACATCGGCGCGTCTAGCCCGAACTTCGCGCCCAATGCTCTGCGCACCGCGGCCGATGAGCTGCGCCGCTACATGAATGGTGAGCCGCTGCACAATGTGGTTCAGGCCGCAATCTGACCTGCTGCCGCGCGCTGCCAGTCGCGTAATCCCAGCACAGCCAGCAAGACAAGGCCTGCGTAAAGCAGCGCCGTCGCTTGCAGGTCCTTGTAGAGATACTCGCCAACGTAGATAACGTCCACCACAATCCAGAGCCACCAATTGGCAATATGCTTGCGCGCGCCCCACCAGCTCGCCACCAGGCTATAGCTTGTGAGCGCAGCATCTAGATGCGGCAATGCCGCACCCACGCGCACCATCAAGGCACCCAGCACCACCGCGCCCACGGCTCCCACCGAAAGTCCTGCGAGCCAGCCGCCCACGGTGAGCGGTTCCACGCGGACCTCACCTTCCTGTACCACGCCGCGCCACCAGTGCCACCAGCCATAGAGCGTGAAGATTACGAAAAACACCTGCAGCAGCGCGTCGGAAAACAAACGCGCGTGATAAAACACCGCGAGATATAGAAAATCCGCGGCCAGCGTGATGGGCCAACAGATGAGCAGACGTTTGGTGGTGAGCCAGATGCCGAGGATTGTGGTTGCCATCCCCGCGATCTCCACCCAGTGCTCGGCAAGATAGCGCACAATCGATGCCGCGCTCATCGCACCGCCTCGGCGTGGCGCTCTGCCCAACGCCGCAGCCCATCTAGCAATCTGCGTCCTCCAGCGCTCAAGAACCAGCGCGCGTGGCCTGCGAGCCATCCGTCGTAGGCCATCTTCGCGCGCTCGTCCGAGTGCAGCACGCCGAGAAAATACTCCGCTTCAGAAAGTGCGAACTCTGCATGGCAAAGCACCGTCATCGGCGCGAGCGCAGCGGCCTCCTGGCCCGAAAGAGGACGCACCGCCTCATATCCCTCGAGCAACGCTTCGAGATGATCCAAATGCACCGGCACCGCATCCGGTTGCGACGGACCTTCCACTAGCACAAGCCATTCCACGATGTTGCGCTCGATCGCGTGCGCCAGGTCGTGTACCGCATTCGTCCGGTCCGAGAGCCCAAAATCAACAACGGCCGTCACCCGCTCATCGCTCCAGAACAGATTCGAGGCGTGCAGATCATTGTGCGTCCACAGCGGCGGGAGCCTGGGCAGCAAAGGAGCAAGCTCCGCATGAAATGGCGCGAGTGCTTCAAGGGCCTGCTGTGCGCATGCACGCACCGCGCTGCTCTGCGCGAGCGAGGGTCTCGCGGCGAGATAACGCTCCATCTCCGCGGCCGGATTCTCATTTGCAAAAATCGTGAAGCTCGCAACAATGGGTTGCACTTTGCGGCGCGGCGCGGCGAATCCTCGCGCCGCCACGTGCAGGCGAGCCAGCGCCCCGCCTGCCGCACGCGCATGCTGCGCAGAGTGGAACGGTGTCCAGGAAACCGCCTCTTCGTAGAGGTCAATTCCTTCTGCCGCTGTGTGCACCTCGTAGGTCCATTCACCTTTCTCGACCGCCGTTTCGCCGGTACCAGAAGCAAGCACGCGCGAAGTGGGCGCGCCATGATTCAGCAGATGCTCCAAGAACCTGTGCTCTTCGAGCAGCCCCTCGCGATCGCGCACACTGCGATGATGACGTTTGACGAAGACCCGCCCCTTGGCAGTGCGCACAACACTGGCTGCCGAAAGCGGCCGCGGACTGACCGACAGAATTTCGATTGGCTCACCGGCAGCGGGAAATTCACGGAGCAGCGTCGTGATCTCATGGAATGTAAGCGGCGGCCAGTCGGGTTCGACCAGCCTGCCATCCATTCCATGCACTTTCACTGTCTCGCTCATTCTTCTCTCGTGTATTCTCTCAACGAAAATCTAAAACACGTAGTGCGCAGACAGCCGCACGGTCGTGGGCGCACCCAGCCAGATAAACGTGTCTCCGTAACTCGCGCCGGTGTCGGACCAGTAGCGCTTGTCGGCGATGTTGTCGGCATAAATGCGGAAGGTTGCGCGGCCGCGCTCGCCGCCGGGCGTGTAGCGCAGGCCCAGGTCGAAGAGGTTATACCCCGGCACGCTTACCGCGTCGTCGCGCGTAGCTTCTTTGCGGCCGGAGTAGCTCCAGCCCGGCATCACCGCAAGCCCGCGCACGTGTGGCATCGCGACGTCGGCGAAGACCGCAGTGCGCAGATGCGGCACATTGATCACCTGCTTGTTGTCATAAGAAGGCGTTCCAGTGTCGCCGGAGATTGCGTTGATCGCCGCTGCCGAAGCCGTGAGCCGCAGCCAGTTGGTCGCCTTGCCCTCGGCATTCAGCTCGATGCCGTTGTGCGTCTCGCGCCCTTCGGACTCAAAGCATTGGTCACCAGGATTTCCATCAAGGCAAAAGCTGTCGGGACCTGCAAGAGTCTTCGGATAAAAGAACGGCGCGCGCATGTGAAACAGCGCGCCGGTAAGCAAAATGCGCTGGCTCGGCTCGTATTTGGCGCCCAGCTCAACCTGGCGCGTGTTGTACGGCGCCAGAAACTCGCTCGCGTTATCGACCCACCATGGAGCCTGCGGCCCCAGCGACAGCAGAACGCCGTAGTTCGCATAGAGCGTCACGTTCCCAACCGGGTTGAAGGTCACGGCATATTGCGGCAGCCACACCGGCTTGTCGGTCAGGGTAGGCGAATTGGGAATCGAATAGACCGGGTGGCCCGATGCGTCAGACGTCGTCGGGCAGGGATTATTCGGAGGTCCGGGGGTGTCGCTCGGTACGCAGGGAGTAGTGGCAACCAACGAGTAGTTGTGATCGCGCAGCGAGTCATAACGTACGCCGGCGATGAATTGAATGCGCCCCGGAATGTGCACGCGGTCCTGAATCACCGCAGACGATTGATGGCTGTCCTCCCACAGCCGGCGCGGTCCGGCCGACTCGAGCGGGCTCTCCTGAGGAACGGGCGCGAGCGGCTGGTAGATGTTTTCCGATCCAACATAGGTGTACACGGCGCCATCCTGCACAATGCCGTCGGGCGAGTACGGATTATCGACCGTATAGAAGCCCGGCTGG